>JAFRJH010000329.1 GCA_017432385.1 Kiritimatiellia bacterium | reverse complement strand
GCCTTCCGGGTCTGCGATGCGGAAAGTAAGCTCGATCTTGTAGGGGACGGAGTTGGACGACTCCCATTCCTCGTCGAACTTCGCGCTCCCGGCGTCGGCGTCGATCTGGTCTGCGTCCTTCATGACGCGGCAGCTGAAACCGACGATTCCGTCCGCGATCAGCACCGGCTGGTACATCTCGCCGTTCTCAAAGGTGTAGTCTATGTCGTCGTCGGACGGGCGGAGCTTCTGGTCGGGGCACTGGCGGGCGTAGAGTCCCGTCACCTGTATCTCGTCCTTGTAGTCGTGGTTGCCCTCCTCGAGAACCATGACCTGCACCCGGTGGACGGTGTCCGCGACGGCGCTCCTGTTTCCGACGATGGCCGTTCCCGTCTTGGACCACTCTATCACGTCCGAGCTCTTCGGGTCCTCGCCGTCGCCGTTGTCGGTGAGGACGAACCCGTACTTGTAGTCCTGGCTGCCGTCGTGCGGATAGTACATGCTCCTCAGGCCCGAAACGACCTGCGCGAGCGCGTAGTCGGTGCGCTGCATCTTGTCGATGTAGTCCGCCGAAATCTCCCATCCGCGGCTGACGGCGCTCATCGTCGCGACGGAAAGCGTGGTGATGATGCCGACCAGCACCACCGCCAGCAGTATCTCCACGAGCGTGAATGCGCGGCGCGTCATTCTGGCTTCCTCCAGAACGTGACGTAGCTCTCCGACTCGCCGTGCCCGCGGAAGCGGTCGCCCCAGCGCACGGTCACCCTCACGACGTGGAGCCCGCCGAGCCGCTCGATCTCCTCGTCGTCGTTCTTGTTGATCCACTCGCGCTCCCACGTGTAGCCGTGGAACTTCTCCTCCTGCGCGCGGGTGAGCCGTATGTCGGATATCCTCTCCCACAGCTCGGAGGCCTTTGTCTCGGCGACCTCGAGGTCCTGCTCGGGATCCTTGACGTCCGAAAGCGGATACGCCATGTCCCCGAAGTCCATGACCTCCTGCGCGGCCTCGAGGTAGGTTGACCCGAGCATCGTCTTCTGGGCCTGGGACATCGACACCAGGATGCCCGTGAGCCCGAGGCCAAGTATGAGCGAGGCGAGCAGCACCTCCAGAAGCGTGAATCCGCGGCGGTTCATCAGTCCTCCTCCCCCGGCGCAAGCACCTTGGCCGCGCCGAAACGGTCGACCTTTATCGACAGCCCCTTCTCCGGAGACGATCCGTCGGGGTATATCCAGACGCGGTGCGGCTCGCAGCGTCCGTTCACCTCCCAGACTATGCTGACCGGCTCCTGCGAGTCGTCCGCCGCGGCGGCTTCCGCCGTGCCGTCCCGCTCCTCCTCCGGCTCCGTCTTCTTCTCCCTGGACTCCCTGAACTTGCCGAGCAGGTAGTCGACGTTGGAGAACACGGATATCTTCGGGCGCTCCCGCTCCTCGTCCCTCTCGTAGTCGAGGAGCTCGTCGCCCATCTTCACCTTGATGCGCATCCCCGTGACGACGTCGTCGGAGATCGGCGCGAAGATGATGTCCTCGATCGTCTCGCCCCCGCCGGGCCGTTCCTCCCCGGCGGACTGCCCGCCGTCCTTGCCCGCGCCCTCCTCGGGCCCGTCGCCGCCAATGTACACCGTCCGCCCGGAGAGCGTCGTCGCCACGGTCACCGCGCCGGCGCCGATCATCTTCGACGAGTTGATCTCGACGCGCGCGCACGGCTCCCCGTCCACGCTCGTCATGGAGTACGTTATGACGCTCGGCTGCTGGGTGACGAGCGCGATGCTCCGCGCCTGGCGTATGGTGGCGAAGAGGTCGCGCGTCGCGCCGCGTATGCGCGCCGTGCGTTCGCCCTGCCCGAGGCTCATGACGACGGATCCCGCCATTATGCCCACGATCGCGATGACGACCAGGACCTCGATCAGGGTGAACGCCTTGCGCATGACGCGGCCGCTCCGCTACCTGTTCGACTTCTCGATCTTGTCGCTGCGGATGTCGTCGTCGTTGCCGAACTCCATGTCGGGACCGGCAGAGATGACGACGATCTTCTTTCCGCTGCGCTCGTACTTGTACTCGCTGCCCCACGGATCCTCGAGCGCGCCCTCGCCGCCCTCGAGGATGGCCTCGTCGTCGCCGGACGCCTCGATGAGCTGCCTGAGGTCGGTCGGGTACTTCTTGTTCTGGATGTAGTAGTTCATCACCGCGCCCTTGATGTTGTTCACGGCGTCGCGCGCGGCGGTGGCCTTCGCCTTCTCGAGGTTCTTCGTGATGGACATCGTGGCGACGGTGCCGAGGATGCCGATGATCGCGACGGCGACGAGAATCTCGATTAGCGTGAAGCCGGCGCGCATCGCGGCGACGGCGGCGTTTTCTTCCCTCTTTTGCATTTTATGGCTCCTTGTGTTTGTTGTTTCAGAATCCCGCGCGCTTTGCGCGCCTGGCGGCCTCCTTGGCCTCCTTGTCCATGAGCTTCTGCGTCTTGGGACCGATCTCGAAGGCGTACTTCGCGCCCTGGAACATCGTCTGGAGCTCGGTCGTGATCTTCGTGACGGACACGTCCTCGGGCATGATCACCGGCTGTGCGTAGACCTTGCAGGTGTGGTCGGCGAGCGCGAGCATCGGCAGCGGCGCCGTGGTCGGCGCGCCCCACGCCGGATTCTTCGGCGGATTGCATATCGTCGTGAGCTTGGAGAGGGGCACGCGCTCCGACTCCTTGACGGCCGCGAAGTCCGCCTCCGGCGGCGCGTTCCTGTCGACCGGCTTGCCGCGCCTGGCCACCTGCTTCTTCGCCGGATACGAGTAGTGGTAGTAGAGCGCGTGCTGGCCGAGCTCCTTCATGATGTCCTTGTTGTTGAAGTACACGGACCTGAACTTGTTGGCCCCCTTGTCGCCGCGCACGTCGACGAACACGACGATCGGGAGGCCCCACGCCTCGGCGGCGGCTGCGGCATCATCCCACTTCGTGTACTCCGGAAGCTTCTTCGGCTTCTTCTTCGGGGCTTCCTTCGCATGCTCCGCTGCTGCGGGGTCGGGCTCGGCCGCCGCGGGGGCCGCCGGGGCCTTGTCATCGGCGCCGAAGACCGGCGTCAGCGATATTGCGGACAGGGCCGCAAGCGCTATCATTTCAGTTTTCATTTTTCCTCTCCTTTATGAAGCCCTCCATGTCCTGCGGACGGTACGCGCTCAGCATCGCCTTCGCGACAACGGTCCCGCCGTCGCGTATCTCGCACTCGAAGGACGCGGCCTCGGAGTCGCTGAACTCGTTCCGCGCCTCCACCAGATACCTCCGCCCCGGCTCGAACCGGTCCGCAAGAAGCTCCAGCTTCCGCGTCCCGAGCAGGAACCCCGGCTTCGGCGGCCCTTTCCCGCCCTCCAAGACGTCCATCATCCCCGCCAGCGCCGCGGCGGCCTGCGCCATATACTCGACTGACGCCCAGTTCTCGCTCCACTCCGGCCTCGCCGCGAACTCGGCGACGAGCCGCTTCTCGCGCCCGTCAACCGAGACGACGCGGTCCAGCAGGACCATCGGCTCCCTATGAGGGAGTATGTCTTCAAGCCGACAGGATGACACTTGCATTGGACCCTCCGAACGCGAAGCTGTTGCTCATCGCCGCCCTCGCCCTGCCAGACCCCACCAGAAGCGCGCATACCGCCGCCTCGACAGCGCCCGCCGCGCCCAGGCAGTGTCCAGTGAGCCCTTTCGTGCTCTCGCACCTGACCCGCCCTTCGCCGAACACCCTCCCCGCGGCCTTCATCTCCATCGAGTCGTTCGCCTGCGTGCCCGTCCCGTGGAGATTCACGTAGTCCACGTCGCCCGGCTCCATGCCGGCGTCCGCCAGTGCCGCGCGCAGAGCCGCCTCCGCCCCGCGCCCCTCGGGGTCCGGCGCCGTGGCGTGGTAGGCGTCGG
>JAFRJH010000328.1 GCA_017432385.1 Kiritimatiellia bacterium | reverse complement strand
GCAGGAGCAGTCCGCCCGCAGGCTCCACGCCGTCCGTCTTCATCTTGCAGCTCACCCTGTAGCGTCCGGAGGAGCCGATCTTCAGCAGGTTGCAGGCCCGGCCGTGGCCGTGCGGATTGTCGCCGTAGTTCTCCATGCGCAGCGACGCCGAGCCGGACGCCTTCACGTCCGTGTCGATGAACGACACCGTGCCCGGGCCGTCGATCCAGTACCATCCCGGTGGGACGTTCGGGCTCGACGGCTGATCGTCGAAACCGGGGTTGGCGAACTCCCCGACGCCGCCGCCAGAGAACACCGCCTTCCCGCCCTTCACGGTGAACGGCACGTTCGTGCAGGGGAGCGCCGCCGCGCAGTTGGGGTCGTAGCCGCCGTAGCCGACGCTCCACAGGATGGGGACGATCTCCACGCCCGCCGCGTCGCAGATGCGCTTCACCTCCGCAAGGCGCGCCTTGCGGTCCGCGGGCCAGGCATTCCAGCGCTCTACGCCGCAGTCGAAGAGCATGCCGTTCAGGTCGACGGACTTCGCTGTCGCCACGATGTCCGCCACCTCCTGCACATGCTCCGCCCTCGTGAGGTTGCGCGACACATACACCCAGCGGTCCTCGAACCGGCTTGCCGCCCCGCAGTACGCGGCGCCCGCCAGCATGCACATGGCCACAGCTTTTTTCATGTCAGCAAACACTCCTTCCCTTTTGCCCCGCAGACGCGACCGGCCTTCCCCTGCACAAGAGGCCTCTTTGCCGGTCGCGGCGCTGATTCTACCAAATCACGTCGCGCCGCGTCAGTAGCCACATGGCTAGTCCGGCCCTGGGTTGCCATGGATTCACGTGGCAAAGGCGAATTCATGCCCGCGCGGCACATTTGCCGCGCACTTTCAGAGGACCTGTCCCCAAACGCTCGTTTGTGCCTTCCAAAACATCAGGGTCGCGTGCGGAAAATGCGGCGGCGCGCGCAGAGACCGCCGTCCGTCTTCAGCACGATCTCGTTCTCCCCTTCGCGCAGCGTCACGCCGGGCCATGTGACGACCTTGACCGCATCGGGCTCCTGCGTGCCGACGGCCTCTCCGTTTACGACAAGTGTCACGGGACCGCCGTTGCAGAACCCGACCACCGTGCAGACGGCGTTCGCCGTTTCCTCCGCACGCTGGGAGCAGACGTGCAGCACAGGCTCCTTCGACCAGTTGGCCTTGTAGAAGTAGAACACGTCCTTCTTCACCGCGCGGTCGCGCGTTACGAGACCCTTGTCGTTGATGCCGTTCTTCCCGCCCTCGCGGCGCGCGTCCGCGGCAAAGTCGAACATCGCCCAGATGAACGCCCCCCATATCCTGTCGTCAGACACTATCGCGCGATAGTCCGCCGCATGCAGCATCACCTGCTTCTCCTCGGGATGCACCGGCCCGCCAGGGTCGAGCCGCCCCGCGGGCAGCGGGTCGAGGTGCTCGAACGGATTCCCGCCCGCGCCGTACTCCGCTATGCCGAGGTTCTTCCGCCCAGAGGCCGCGAACCAGTTGGAGAAGTCCTCCTCCATCGTCGTGTCGCCGTACCAGCCGGGATACGCGTTGAACGCGAGCTCGTCGGGAATGTCGTTTAGGCGCCGCTTCGCCGGACGGTCCGATGCCGCCACCACTTGACGAGACGGATCAAGCCCCTTCAGCTCGCGCTTCACATCCGCGAGGATTTCCTCCATCCACCCTTCCTCGCCGCGGTCCTCCGGCACGTCGTTGTATATCTCGTTGAAAAGGCTCCATGCGAACACGCAAGGGTGGTTGCGGTGCTGCGCCACCATCTCGCGCGCCTGCTGCATAAGGTTGGCCTTGAACTCCGGCGAACGCGAAAGCCAGTTTATCGCCGGCGTCTCGCTCCATACGAGGATCCCCCTCTCGTCGCAGATGTCGTAGACGTGTCCGCTCTGCGGGTAGTGGGCGAGGCGGACCGCATCAGCGCCGACTTCGGCGATCAGCGCGAAGTCGCGCTCCTCGTCCTCGCGCTTCGCCGCCCAGCCGCACAGCCCCGCGTCCTGATGCCGGTTCACGCCCCTCAGCCTGCGCCTGACGCCGTTGAGGTAGAATCCGTCCTCTCGGAACTCGACTGTGCGGAAGCCGAAGCGCACCTTCACCTCGTCTCCGCTCGCGATGCATACCTTGCGTTCGTAGAGCTTCGGATTTTCCGGCGACCAAAGCTCGGGGTTCTCCACCACGAATACGCGCTCCTCGTCTGGTCCGCCGAGGACGCGTATGTGCGCGCGGACCGTCCCGTTTGTGTTGACGTCGAGATCCACTCCAAGCGCGCCGTCCGTAACGGGGTCGATGCACACCTGCGGCGTCTCGATCCACTCGACTCCGCGGTAGATTCCGCCAAAGAGCGTGTAGTCCGCCGAAAGCGGCGCGACGTCGGGATTCCACCGGTTGTCGACAACGACCTCCATCACGTTGTCCGACGGCTGCAGGAGCCGCGTTACCTCGAACGCAAACGCTGTGAACGCGCCCGCGTGGCGCCCCGCGGACTGCCCGTTCACGTAGACCTCGGCCACGCGGGAGACGCCCTCGAAGCGGACGAACTGGCGACGTCCGGGGGTGGGATTCGGAAGCGGACGCGAATAGCGCGCCGCCTTGCGGACATACGATTCCGCTGCGATCGACATTCCGCGCTCCGGCGGCGCGTCGCCTTCCGGCGAGCCGTCAGCTCCGTCCACGTCGTTCCACGTGTGCGGTATGCACACCTCGTCTCCGTCGCAGAGCCACCCCTTCCCCGACAGCGACACCACGCTGCGCGGCGCATCCGCCGCGGCGGAAAGCGCGGCCGCGGCGCATGCCGCCGCCATCATTGTCTTCATTTTCATAGTCGCATTCCTCCTACCACACTCCGTTCTTCCGTCCTTCGTACATCGTCTCGCCGATCTGCCGCGCCGCGCGGACGAGCTCGCGGTACGGCCTGTCGCAGACGTCGACGAATCCGACCTGGTACGCCTCGCCGTCGCCGCGTCCCTGCAGCGGCTGGTCGCGGTACTGGAACCAGTGGCATCCCACGATGTTCGGATGCATCAGAGCGCCCTCGACGAAGCGGCGGTACAGCCTTGCGCGCTCCGACTGCGTCCCCGCCGGACACAGCCCCGCGCTGAACATACCGCGGTCGATGCAGCCGAAGTGGAACTCCGTGTGCAGGATCGGCTTGTCGTATCCGTTCCCGCTCAGCATGCCCTGCGGAACGTTGTACAGCGAGTTGCAGTATCCGTTGACCGACACGACGTCGCAGAACTCTCCCGCCGCGGCGAGGAGCGCGGACGACTGCCTGTAGCCGACGAAGCGGCATCCGAGGTAGAGCTTGTTCGGGGCAATCGCCTTCACCGCGTCGCGGCATGCGCCGAAGTACGCGCGGTAGAAGTCCCTGTCGTTTGCGCCCGATGCCGACAGCGCGCCGGAGAGCGGCGGCTCGTTGTCGATGAAGAAGCCGATGCACATCGGATCCGTCAGCGCCTTCTTGAGCGCGGAATCAGCCTCGGCGGACGCCTTCACGGCCGCCGCGAGGGACGACTTGAAGTTCGACGCCATGCAGTCGTACCATCCGTAGTTCGAAAGAGCCGGCACGCTGGAGTTGCGCGAGTATATCGTGCACACATACGGCTTGCGTCCCTTCGAGTACAGCGCGCCGGCGCTCCAGTTGCCTATCGTGTTGAGCCCCCACGAGTTCATCCGGTCGATGAGGAAATCGTAGTACGGCGACTCGTAGCTTGACGTGCCGAACTTCTTCTGGAGGTTCCACAGCGTGTACGACATCGAGCCGTTGCGGTTGACGTCGCTCGTGTACCAGTCGCGGTGTGTCGGACCGTACGTCGCGTCCGTCATCGTGCGCGCGACGTTTACGCCGACGGAGAAGAAGAGGTGGCCTTCAGGCGTCACGAGCCACCACTTGCCGTCCACCTTCTGCGTGCGGAAGTGCCCCGTCGCCGCAAGCTTCGGTCCGTTCTTCCATCCGCCGTACGAATCCCACGAATCAGGAGCCTGCCTAAGCTCGGCTCGCTCGCTGGCGAGGTCCTTTGCGAACTCGTCGTCGCTCGTCACCTTCTCGGGCCATGTGTCGTGCACGAACTGCCCGTACT
Organism: Kiritimatiellia bacterium; assembly: GCA_017432385.1. GTDB lineage: Bacteria > Verrucomicrobiota > Kiritimatiellia > RFP12 > UBA1067 > UBA1067. The sequence goes on along the minus strand of JAFRJH010000328.1, from coordinate 7,379 downwards.
TGTCGACGAAGGGAAGGTACTTGTCTGGATCGACCGCCCTTTCGCGGCGCGGCATCTGCACGAGCCGTAGGTTCGAGAGCCTGCAGTCCGCGACGTAGTTGAACTCCTGCTCGTACGGCCACTGTATCTTGACCGCGATTTCCGTTACGTGGTGCGTGTCGATCGAATACACGCCGCGCGCGCCGTCGGGATAGTGGTATATCTCGGCATGCGGGAGCAGAAGCGTCATCGTCCCCTTTTCGCCCGGGTTGAGGGCGATGCCGGTGTTCACCGACCTGTTCTGCGCCAGCACCGCGGCGGCATGGTCGTCGGAATCAGTGACCACCCCGCCCGCCGCGACATGCATGGTGAGTCGCATCTGGCGCGTCGCGGAAAGGTTCTCCACGTCAAGCGCAAGGTAGCGTCCGCGCGAGAGGTCCACGCCCTCTTCGGACGTGTACGAGAGACCGGAGTTCCACTCCGCGCTCGGCAGCCTGAGCCGCACAGACCCGTCGTCGTACTTCGTCACCTGCGCCTTGTAGACCGGGGAGAAGTCCGCCATCGAGAAGTCGAGCGGATTCGGCTGCGGCTCGCCGATCTTGATGAAGAACCCCCTCCGGTGCTGGCGCTTGACGACGCAGTTCTGGAAGAAGGTCACGGCCTGGTGCTCCTTCGCCCACGACGACCCCGCGAAGCCGACGTAGAGCCGGCTCGGCCAGCCGGAGAGCAAGCGACTGTCGATCCTGCGTCCGTCGAGGTAGAGCGACAGCTTCCCCTCGAGCCGCTCCAGCCCGATGCGCGCCGTGCGGGTGCCGAGGTTCACCGACTTGTAGGTCGTCAGCTTCGCGCCCTTCGTCGCGCGCATCTGCGCCATGAGTCGTCCGTCCGCAAAAGAGCGCACCGCGGTTATGGCGCGCGACGAGGCGTCAGTCGGATCCTCGCGCACGCAAAGTCCGATTCGGCGCCACACGCCGCGTCCGTCGTTGTAGCCCGTCGGGATCGACACGTTCGCCTCCACGAGGAAGTCGCCTTCGATCGGACGCGCGAGGAAATGGACAGCGTCGGAGGTGAGGCCGTTGTCGAACGACCCCTCCCCGGATGAGGCGAGGAACACGAGGTTGAAGCAGTCGGGCGAGTAGCCGCCGTGCGAGAGCGTCCCCTCGAGAATCGAATTGCCCGCGATGGTCGAGCCTATGTCGTAGTCCCTCCACTCCCCGAACACCCCGGCGGAGTCAAGCCTCACCGGCGAGTCGGCGCGGCGCGACGTCGAGAGCCACGCCTTCGGCACGGCACGCCATCCGCCGCCGCCGTGCCGCTGGACCTTGAACGAGAACGAGCCGCTGCCGGAGCCGTTGGCCTTGCGCCACATCACGGAAACTGGATACGCCCGTCCGGCGACGAGGCGAATCCATCCGCTCTCGTCGACGCGCGTCTCCGTGACGCGGTCGAAGTCGGCGAACACGTCCGCCCCGGCAAACGACATCTTCGCGCACCCGTTGAGGTATTCCTGCCGGAAACGGTAGTATCCGCTTTCCGGAACGGTGAGCGACCCCTCCCAGATGCTGAAGAAGTTCTGGCTGCCTGCGGCGAATCCGTTGTCCGCGACATACGCGCCGTCGGACACGCTCCATGCGTCGGGTATGGACCCGAGGAGCGTCGTGTTAGGAGTCGCAGCGGACGGACCAGACTGCCACGACTGGTATATCGCCTGGAAGAGTCCGTTGCCGGAAAGCTCGAGCGGCGCACTGCCGACGGAAACCTCCATGTCTCCGAGCGCGAGCTCGCCGCCGGAGAATATCCTGGACGCAGGGGCGGCGGTAACCGTGACCTGCGCGCCGGCGTCGCCTGACCAGGCGCGGAGGACGCACGAGCCGTCCCGTCGCGTGTTCGCGGAATCCGTTCGCGCCTCCACGCCGTCCGGCACTGATTCGACGGCGGAGACCTTCCAGTACGTCACGGGCGAGGCGTAGGAGTCCGACCACCACCAGGAGCCCGCTCCCATGCGCTCCGCCGCGCGGATTCGCTCCTCGGCGGCAGTATCCGTCCGCACGCGGCACGCGATCGTGCCGTCCGCGCGAGTCTCCGCCTCGAGATGCGCGGAGACGTCGACGGGGATCAGCGACAGCGACGAGAAGCGCGCGACGTCGGTCTCGCCAAGGGCGCGGGAGAACACGCCGAATCCCACGCGAATGTCGCCCGCCCACGCATCGGAGCCGGAGAACGACCCGCACTCATCCCATGTGCCGCGCGTCGTGACGTAGTGCGCGGAGATGACTGACCCCCGCCTGACGAGCCTGAGCATCACGTACGATCCCGCCTTGAACGTCATCGGGAAGGACGTCGCGCGCACGGCTCCGCCGGAAGTCTCCCGCACCGCGAAGACGAGTCCGTTCGGACGCACCGCAACCGACACGCCCGGACACGACGCGTCCGCGAGGTCCGTCCTCGCGACAAGCGCGGCCGCGCCTTTCGCGGGAACGTTCACCGTGGCCATGAAGACGAAGTCGCCCTCTCCGCTCGGCGCGGTGAGCGTGTCGATCTCGTCGCCCGAGTACATGAAGCCGCGCCCTGCGCCCGTCACGGAGAACGACTTGTTCGTCGGATTGTACTCGACTCCGCCGTGCACCGACGGCGCGCCGTGCTCGAAGAAGGTCCAGGGCTCTGGAACTGGCTCGAGGTGGGTGCCGGAGATCCATATGGTCTCGCCCTTGTCCTCGTCCAGCAGCCTTATCTGGCAAAGCTCGCTTCCCGTTCCCTCCCTGAACGAAAACGAGATGGGATACCCCCTTCCGCCCTCGAGGTCGAACACATCGCTCTGGAACTCGCGCCCCGACGAATACGCCGTCTGCGACACGGCGACCCTGCCTCCGAGCATCACGGAGAGCGCATCGTCCGCGATTATCTTCACGCGGTAGCGCCCCGAAGTCGGCATGCGCAGAATTCCGTTGCCCCTCACCTGGAAATCGTCCATCCGCAGGAGTCCGTTCTTCGCGGACTCAGGGAAGCGCCTCGCGCCGTCGACGTCCCACGGCTTGTAGTACGTACTCCTGTTCACGAAGGAGCCGCACACCTCGCCGTCCTGCACGAAGGTGACCTGCATTCCTCCGATTTCGGCTGCACCAGCCGCCAGGCCCATCGCCGAAGCGAGGGCAAAGATGGCGATCCTGTCCATTTGAGGCCTCCTACCAGACGCCGTCGCGGCGCTTTTGGTACATAGTCTCGCCCACCGTCCGAGCGCTGCGGCAGAGTTCCGGATACGGCCTGTCGCAGACGTCGACGAATCCTATCTGATACGCCTCGCCGTCGCCGCGTCCGAGAAGCGGCTGGTCGCGGTACTGGAACCAGTGGCATCCGACGAAGAGCGGATGCTGCAGGCATCCCTCCACGAAGCGCATGTAGCTGCGTCCGCGCTCCGCCTGGCTCCACACCGGCGCGAGGCCCGGCTTGAACATTCCGCGGTCGAGGCATCCGAAGTGGAACTCGCCGACGAGAATCGGCTTCTCCTCGCCCTTCCTGAACATCCTGTCGGAAATGTTGTAGACGGAGTTCGCGTACGCGTTGACCGTGATGACGTCGCAGTACTTCGCGGCCGTGCGCCAGAGAAGCCCCGGCTGGCGGAATCCGACGAAGCGGCTCCCGAGGTAGAGCTTTCCTGGCGCGAGGCGGTTGAGCTCCTCGCGACAGATGCGGAAGTAGAGGTCAACTCCCGCGGCGGCGCGTCCCTCTCCGACGTCAGGGATCCAGCGGTGGAACTGGAGCTCGTTGTCGATGAAGAAACCGATGCACATCGGATCCTTCGCCGCGTGCGCGAGCGCGCGGTCGGCGGCGAACCTCTCGCGTATCGCCGCGCGGAACTTCTGCTCGAAGTCGGGCGCGGAGAAGTCGTAGAGCTGGAACTTCTGCATCCGCTTCACGCCCTTCGCGCGCTCGAGGACGCTCAGCACATACGGCTTCTTCGACTTGACCGTCAGGTCTCCGGAGCTCCAGTTGCCGATCGTGTTGAGCCCCCACGAGTCGAAGCGCTTCAGGACCAAGTCGTAGTATTCGTCCTCGAAGTCCTTCCTGCCGAACTTCTTCTCGAGGTTCCATATCGTGAACGCCATCTTCCCGTCCTGCGGCACGGGAGTCTCGTACCAGTCCGGATGCAGGTTGCCGTTGGAGATGTCGGTCATGACGCGAGTGACGTCGAGCCCGACGGAGAAGAAAAGGTGCCCCTCGGGAGTCACGAGCCACCACTTGCCGTCGACCTTCTCGGTGCGGAAGTGCCCCGTGGCCCTGAGCCTCGGTCCGTTCTTCCATCCGCCAAAGCGGTCCCATTCCTCCGGCGCGCCCTTGAGGTGCCTGCGCTCCGCGGCGAGGTCCTTCGCGAACGTCTCGTCCGTCTTAACCTTGAAGCGCCAGTCGGCGCGCGCGAACTGTCCGTACTTGTCGACGAACGGCACGTACTTGTCGGGATCGACCCTGCGCGCGAGGTCGGGCGTCCCCTCGAGCCTCAGATTCGAGAACCTCAGGTCCGCAAGATCGTCAAGTTCCTCCTCGTACGGCCACTGCATCTGGAAGTGGATGGACGTGACGTGCGCGGTGTCGATGACGTACGGACCGCGCGCGCCCTCGGGCGCACCGTAGATGGACGGATGCGTCAGGAGGAGCCGCATCGTGCGCTTCTCGCCCGGGTTGAGCCCGATGCCGGTGTTGACGGACCGGTTCTTCTTGAGGATCGCGACCGCGTGGTCGCCCGAATCTCCGTCAGCCCCTCCCGCCGAGACGTGCATCGTGATGCGCGACTGGCGCTTCTTGGAGAGGTTCTCGACGTCGACCGCGAGGTAGCGCGCGGACGAGAAGTCCGCACCCTTCGCGGACTCCCACTTGATGCCGGTTCCCCATTCCGCGCTTGGAAACACGACGCGCACCTGGTTCGTGCCCTCGCGCTCGACCTGGGCCTTGTACACGCCCTTGAAGTCTTGGAGGATAGGCGCCGCCGAGCCCGCTAACGCGAGCACGGCGGCGACGGAGGCAAGGATAGTCCTTGTCATTGGCGTGTCTCCTACCTGACGACCACCGCGAACCCGAGCTTGCGCTGGCACTCGAAGCATCCGACGTCGATGCCCGCGAACATCACGCGCGGCTTTCCGGCGAGATCGACAGCGGCGGAGACGGACGGGGTCGTCCCGACGTCAAAGAGCGCGCCTTTCGGCATCGGCCTGTAGTCGCCCTTCGCGGGGTTCTTGAACATCTTGTCAAAGGTCGAGACGGAGCAGCTCGCCTTGAGCGGCTCGGCGTCGTCGGTCACGCAGTTGGCGACCGTGCAGTGCGCAGTGTCGATCTTCGCCGAGGTGTACGTCCCGTTCTCGCCCTTCGCCGTCTCGAAGTTCCCGGCGATGACGTTGTTTCTGAAAACTGCGGTCCAGCTGGTGCAGTGGAGTCCCGCCGAGTCGTTCAAAAGCGCACCCTCGACCGTGTTCGCGACGATCGTGCAGTTTTCGACAAGCGAGTTCTCGTTGGCGCCGCCGAAGAGGATGCCGGCGGAACCGGACTTTGCGGCCGCCCCTTCCGTGCAGACATAGCGGTTTCCTGCGACGAGCGTGTTGAGGATGCGGACGGGCTTGTTGTTGTTGTGAATGAAAATGGCACCGCCGGCACTGTCGCCGTTCCCCGTGGAAGTTCCGACGACGACGTTGTTCGTCACATAGCAGTGCGTGAGGACCGCATTGGAGCGGAGCGAGACGCCGCCGCCGCCGACATTGCCCGTGTCGCCGCGCGTAGCCGTGCCGCCGCGGATGACGCAGTTGGACACCGTCGCGGCCGAGACGTCGATGCAGCCGCCGTAGCCGTTGAACACGGAGCCGCTCTCGATAACGAGTCCCGCCACCAGCGCGCCGCCGGAGATCTCCATGACGCGGTGGTTCGTGGAATCAGCCGACGCCTCGGCGGTGTTGCGAACTACAACACTTCCTTCGCCACTGACCGTTACCGCCTTGTCGACCACGATGGGCGACGTCACCGCATATGTGCCAGCCGCGAGAATGACTTCGCATCCGGCGACGGCCTCGTCAAGCGCCTCCTGTATCGTCGCATGCCCGCCTTCGCCGACACGCTGCACCTTGTCGACGATCTTCACCGTGCGCGTCATGGGCTTCGAGCGCTCCACACCGGAAACAGCCGTGACGGAGATGGTGTACGTGCCGCTCGCCGTGTAGACATGGGAGATCTGCGACTCCGTGTAGGTGGCAAGCATGCCGTCGCCAAAATTGACGTCATACGACACCTCGCCCGGCGCGTTCTCCGCGGACGCCGTGAAGGTAGCGGTTGCGGGCGCGTAGCCGACGTCGAGCGCAGGTGCGGTGAACGACACCGTCATGTCCGTATGCTGGTATTCGTAGCATCCGATGTCGATGGTGTCGCTCAGGCGCGGCTTGCCGTCAAGGTCGACTGTCGACGCCTCAGTCCGCTCGTCCTTCGCGCCGGCATCCACCAGTGCGCCATCAGCCGCGGGACGATAGTCTCCGTTTGCGTAGTCGGCAAAGTCTGAGGCGCTGATCGTCACGAGCGTCGGATATGTCGTTGTGGAAAGCGTACCAGATGCCATCGCGCAGTTTAGGAACGCGGAACCGTCGCCGGATGGTTGGTTGCCGGCATACTCCCTCGCCGTAGCAGGGTCGCCGTTGTAGTTGCCGAAGATCACGCAGTTCTGGAAGACCTGGAGAGCCTTCCAGCTCCAGATGCCGTACTTGTTGTTGTCGGCGACCGTCGTGCCGTAGAGGTTGCCGGTCGTGCCGAGCAGGATGCCGCCGCAGGAAGAACCCTCGACGAGGCAGTCCTGGATGAGCGTCGTGGTGCTGTATGCGCAGACGCTGCCGCGGTCGTATCCGACTGTTTCCCCGTCCGTCTTGAAGCTTGTGCCGCCGGACATGTGGCAGCGGATCAGCTTGGCCGAGCCGTCCATGTAGACGTTGGCGCCCTTCTTATCCGCGTCAGTGACGATCGTGCCTCCGGAAATGACGGAATCTCTCACAACGACGCTGTCGCCGATTCTGATGTTTCCGCCGTCCGCCTTCGAAACGCCGTCGAAGATTTCGCAGCCTTCGACCGTCACACTGCCGTATGCGTACAAGTTTCCGCCGACATTGACGGAGGAGCCCCCGGAAAGAGTTGATTCGCTGATCTTCGCGTTCGCTTGGGCGCAGATGTTGCCGCCGCTACGCCCTGCTACACCGCCCGTGCAGACGAGCCCCGTCGCAGTGCCGCCCGTCATGCGCAGGTTGCCGCCGTCCTGCGCGCACTGCCCGTCGGCAAGCGTCACGTTCTCCAGCGTGCCGTTCTCCATGTAGATGTTGCCGCCCTCGCGTGTGCTCGCAGACGTGCAGACGCCGTTGGTGCAGACCGTGTTCCGAACCGTTCCG
>JAFRJH010000327.1 GCA_017432385.1 Kiritimatiellia bacterium | reverse complement strand
TTCAACTTTCCTTTCATGGCTGCCCGACGGGATTGTTAATATCGAGTGGATTATACCAAAAGCGCCCTTGCCCTCCACTTACCCTGGCTGCGGACCGCAGGCGTGCGCAGTCCAGATGCGAAAGGCCGTGCGCAGCCAAAGCGAAATGTGCTATACTTGCGCCCATGAAAACAGTGATTGTCTTCAGGACGGGCGCGCTCGGCACGTGGCGCGAGAAGTACAACGGCATCGCGGCGTACGCGAGGTCGGCGGACTGGGCGCTGCACCCCGTGGACGCCCGGTCGGCCCCGCCCGACTTCAGTCGCCTTATCGAATTCTGGAAGCCCGACGGCATAATAGTCGACGCGTCGGGATCCCCGCAGATGTTCCGCAAGGACCCCTTCGGCAGGCTGCCCGTCGTCATGATGAACCCAGAGTCGGAAATCAAGGGGCGGAAACGCCCGTTCGTCATGAGCGACTCCCAAGCGATAACGAAGTTCGCGCTCGCGGAGCTACTGCAGACGCCTCCGGCGTCGCTGCTCTTCGTAGCATGGATCGAGCCTGCCATCGGCGGGTCGACGCTCAAGAGGGACGCGACGGAGAGCATCGCGAGGATGCACGGCATACCGTTCTCCGTGGTCACTCCGGCGCGCGGCGACGCCGTCGACTCCGCGAGGCTCGAGGAAGCCGTGGCCAGGGAGCTCGCGAATGTTCCGCGTCCGTGCGGCGTCTTCGCCGTCACCGACCTCATCGGGGCGGTCGCGGTCTCGGCGGCGAACCGGGCCGGAATGGCGGTTCCAGACGACGTGTCGGTCGTCTCGGTCGACGACGACCCCGAGATATGCGAGAGCTGCTCGCCGACGCTCACGAGCGTCCGTCCAGACTTCCACCAGCTCGGCTTCGCGGCGGGAAGGCTCCTGGACGAGGTCATGCGCGGCGGGGGGGCGCAGGAGCACGTCGTCGTGCCCCCGCTCGGAATCGTGCGCCGCGCCTCCACGCGCAAGACCAGGGTCGCTGACAGGAAGGTCAGCGACGCGCTCGAGACGATCAGGCTCCGCGCCTGCGAGGGGCTGACGCCCAAGGACGTCGCCGCGCCTTTCGGCGTGACGCGGCGCATGGCCGAGATACGCTTCAAGGCGGCGACCGGAAAGACCATCGGGGAGGCGATAATCGACCAGCGGCTCTCGGCCGCATGCGACTACCTGAAGAGCGGGAGCATATCGGTCTTCGCGATCTCCAACTTCTGCGGATGGAACTCGGACCTGGCCTTCCGCAAGGCGTTCAAGTCGCGGTTCGGAGTCTCCCCGCGCGCCTGGCAGAAGGCGCAGTCCGGGCAGCGCTAGGGAAGCGCGGCCATGGCGTACCGGTCGTGCCCCGCGAAATCCTTTTCGATGCGGATGTCCGTGAAGCCGTAGTCCGCGAACATGCCCGCCAGCGCCGCGCCCTGGGACTCGCCTATCTCGAAGAAAACCGAGCCGCCGGGCTTCAGCACGTTCAGCGCGTCGGAAAGATACCTGTCGTAGAAGTCCAGCCCCGTGGCGCCGCCGTCGAGGGCCATGCGCGGCTCGAAGTCGCGCACCCGCGGATCGAGCGTCTCGCAGACGGCGCTCTCGATGTACGGGGGGTTGGACACGATCACGTCGACGCACTCCGGCTCGTCGAAGTCGTCCAGCCCGTCCATGACGGCGAACTTCACGCGGTCGGAAAGTCCGCACCTCGCCGCGTTCTCCTTCGCGAGCGCAACGGCGTCCTCCGAGACGTCAGTGCCGAGAAACACCGCCTCGCCGCGGAACTCCCCGGCAAGCGAGAGGATTATCGCGCCTGTGCCCGTGCCGACGTCGACGACAACCGCGCCGGGCTTCAGCGCCGCGAGGACGCGCGTAACGAGCTCCTCGGTCTCGGGACGCGGGATGAGGGCGCGCCGGTCGCACTTCAGCGTAAGCGTGCGGAAGTCCCACTCGCCGAGCACGTACTGCAGCGGCTCGCCCTTCACGAGCCGCGCGATCCCGCGGCGCATCGCCTCCAGGCACCGCGCGTCCACCTCCTTCGCGAGCGAACCCGCGAGAAAGCCGCGGCCTGTCCTGAGCAGCCGCGCCGCCATGAGCTCGGCGGCGGTCTGCGCGTCGGGGACGCCCCTGGAAGCGAGGAAGGCCGAAGTCTTGGAGATCGTCTCGCCCCAGTTCACGATTCCAGGTCCCCGGGATGCATCAGAACGGCATGTCGTCGATGTCGCCGGCGTCCGCCGCGAAGTCAGGCTCGGCCGGCGCGGGGACGGGCTCGGTGGAGGAGCCGTCGGCGTTGAGGACCTCGATCTTGAGAGCCGTCAGGTCGACGAAGTGCTGCACGCCCTTCGGTCCCTCCCAGCGGCGGCCGTCGATCGCGAAGCGCAGCTTGACGCGCTGCCCCTTCGATATACCGTCGAGAAGCGAGCAGTTGTCCTTTTTGAAGGTGAACTTGACGGGGTTCGGATACTTGCTCGGGGAGTCGACGTCGTTGCCGATGACGACCTCGCGCTTGGTGAAGCCGGACCCGAACGTCATGACCTGGCCGACCTCCTCGACGACCCCGGTGTAGTCGAATAGCTGTGACATGTTCTTCTTCCTTGTGTGTTTTTAAATCCTCTGGGCGAATATTATACCATACTGCGGAGGGCGGCGGCGCATGCGGACGGCGCGAATCTCCGGAACAAAGCGAAGCGGACCGCGGCAAATCCGCCGCGGTCCGCCCTGCGCTGGCACGCCGCGCTTACTTCGCGAGCGCCGCGGCTACGTCGGCGAGGACCTGACGGAGGGCCTTCGGGACGCGCTTCGCGGTGGTGGAACGGACCGTCGTGTCCTTCGACGCCTTGGCGTCGTACTCGTCGTACGAGGCGCCGACCGTCGCGATCTCCTTCTTCCAGCCCTCCTTGTCGACCTTAAGGATCTCCTCGAGGTCGGCCTTGACGACGTGGAACTTCGCCTTCTCGTCGTTGTTGGTGAGGTCGATGTCCTTGGCGAACGGGATGTTGCCGATCGCGGTCTCGTTGGCCTTGACCTGGCCCTCGATGCGCTGGCAGATCCACTTGAGGACGCGGCTGTTGTCGCCGAAGCCGGGCCACATGAAGCGGCCGTCCTCGCCCTTGCGGAACCAGTTCACGAAGTAGATCTTGGGAAGCTTCGTCGCATCGGCGCTCGTGCGCTCCATCTCCAGCCAGTGCTGGAAGTAGTCGGCGACGTTGTAGCCGAAGATCGGAAGCATCGCCATCGGGTCGCGGCGGACCTGTCCGATCTGGTCGGAGATGACGGCGGCCGTGACCTCGGAGCCCGCGGCGGAGCCCATGAACACGCCGTGCGTCCAGCTCTTCGCCTCGTTCACCAGCGGAATCGTCGAGGGACGGCGTCCGCCGAAGAGGATCGCGTCGATCGGCACGCCGGTCGGCTTCTTGTTCCAGAGACCGTTGAAGCCGGCCTTGTCAAGGACGGGGCAGTTCTCGGCGGGGGCGGTGAAGCGCGAGTTCTTGTGCGCCGCGACATAGCCCGACGCCTTGATCTCGGCCTTCGTCATGCCCGGCTTCGGGCCCATGCGGTAGGGATCGTCGGCGCAGACGTAGCAGGGATTGCCCTTCCAGTCGATGCCTTCCTTCGGGGCCTTGATACCCATGTCCTCCCACCAGATGTCGCCGTCGGGGGTGAGGACGACGTTCGTGAAGATCGTGCCCTTCTTGCAGCTCTTGAGCGCGTTCGGGTTGGAGTCCATCGACGTTCCCGGCGCAACGCCGAAGAAGCCGTTCTCGGGGTTGATGGCGTAGAGACGCCCGTCGTCGCCAGGCTTGAGCCACGCGATGTCGTCGCCGATCGTCTGGAGCTTCCAGCCCGGGAGCTTCGGAAGCATCATGGCGAGGTTGGTCTTGCCGCAGGCGGACGGGAACGCGGCCGTCACGTGGTACTGCTTCTTCTCGGGGCTCGTGAGCGTGAGGATGAGCATGTGCTCGGCCATCCAGCCCTGGTCCTTCGCCATCTTCGAGGCGATGCGGAGCGCGAAGCACTTCTTGCCGAGGAGCGCGTTCCCGCCGTAGCCCGATCCGAACGACCAGATCTGGCGCTCTTCGGGGAACTGGGTGATGAACTTGTCCTCGATCTTCTTCGCGCACGGCCACGCGACGTCCTTCTGGCCCTTCTTGAGCGGAGCGCCGACGGAGTGGATGCAGGGGATGAAGTCGCCGTCGTCGCCGAGGTGCTTCAGGACCGCGTCGCCCGTGCGGGTCATGATGTTCATGTTGACGACGACGTAGGGCGAGTCGGTGATCTCGATGCCGTACTGGGTGATCGGGTTGCCGATCGGACCCATCGCGAACGGGATCACGTACATCGTGCGGCCCTTCATGCAGCCCTTGTAGCTCTTGAGCATGAGCTTCTTCATCTGGTCGGGGTCCATCCAGTGGTTGGTCGGACCAGCGTCGATCTCCTTCTTGGAGCAGATGAACGTGCGGCCCTCGACGCGGGCGACGTCGCTCTCGTGCGAACGGGCGAGATAGCACTCGGGACGCGTCTTCTGGTTGAGCTTGACGAACTGGCCCTTCTTGACCATCCTCTCGCAGATGGCGAGATGCTCCTTCTTGGTGCCGGACACGACCACGATCTTGTCGGGTGTGCAAATCTTGTTCCACTTGTCTACCCACGCGAACACTTTCGCGTTGGCGAATTTCGGCGTCTTTGCCATGTCGTTTTTGCTCCTTGAAGTTGACCCATTGGGTAATAGCAGTAAACTCCGCATATTTTACCAAATTTGCGCCCTCGTGGCAACTGCCACGACGCTCTGGACCGGGGGGCGACAGCATTTACTTGTCCATCGACTGTCAACCGACGTCTTTAGACACATTATTACAGGATTTACAAGAGATTTTAAGCCACAAAGCGTCCCGCCCCCTCCGAGGGAAAGTTCATTCTGATAACTTGGGGCTGGTCACAGTTAGCCGGAGTTTGGTATAATATCCGCGCGACATGGCGCATGGCGGCAAGTGCCTCAATGCATGGTGGAGTCTTCATACCCCTGACAAAGATTAGGTCCGGCGCGTCGAAGGTTCATTAGTTGGGTTTGTTGGATTCAACAGAAGCCACTCTAGGCAAGACTTGCACTTCGTTCCTGCCGGGCCGTCGATGCGCCTGACGCGCAAGGAAGGAGGATGCCCATGAAGAAAACGAAAGCCGTATTCTATGAAACCGTGCGCTACTGCGCCGGCATTGACCTTGCCGCGACGGCAGACCACTTCATCTGCGGTCCGCGGAACGACGACGGGACGCATGACGTGGAACACTTCGGCACTACGACACGCGAAATCGAGCGCATGATTGCGTGGTGCAAGGAGCGACAGGTGCAAATCGTCGCCATGGAATCGACTTGCGTCTATTGGAAGCCCGTCTGGGACATGTTCATGAAAAGCGGAATCATGGCCATCGTGGTAGACACGAGGACCGTCAAAATGGTGCCTGGGCGCAAGAGCGACATGAATGACTGCTGCTGGCTGCAACAGTTGTTGAGCTGTGGCCTGCTCAAGCCCTGTTTCATGCCCCCGGCCGAGTTCGACGCCGTCAGGACTCTCGTTCGCGAAAAGCAGAACGTCATCGACGACAGCGTCCAGGCCTTGCAGTCGATGCAGAAGGCGCTCGACCAGATGAACGTGCGGGTGCACCGCGCCGTATCCGATATAGACGGGGTCACGGGAATGGCAATCGTGCAGGCAATCGTCGCAGGGGAGCGCGACCCCGCCAAGCTCGCGGAACTGCGCGACGGCCGCTGCAAGAAAAGCGAGGAGGAGATAAAAGAGGAGCTCACCGGCACCTGGAGCGAGGAACATCTTTTCAACCTCAAGATGGCGTACGAGAGGCTTCTCTTCCTGAAAGGGCAGATTGCCGAATACGACCGCACGATACAGCAGATGATCCACAGTCTCGCGCAGACCCATGCAAAGATTGCCGAGACGGAAGTGACGCTCGGCAGAAAAAAACAGTCCCATCCGAAGAGGGCTGAAGCAAACGACCAGTTCCGCATGGATCTGGCAAAAATCGCCGGGTTCGACATCGTGTCAATCGACGGAGTCGGACTCGACACGGCCTGCCTCGTACTCGCGGAGATGGGAAACACGCTGGAAAGCTTCCCGGACGAGCGGCATTTTGTTTCGTACGTCGGGCTGTCGCCGCCGTTGGCGAAAAGCGCAGGGAAGAACCTCAGGAAGAAAAACAGGCGAAGGAACAAGCATCCCGTGGGATTGGCGCTCAGGACTTCAACCATGTCCATGTTGAGGAATTCACAATCCGGCATCGGGGCGCTCGGACGAGCCGTCAAGAGCAGATGCCATCCCAAGGCCGCTGTGATTGCAATGGCGCGCCAAGTTGCGAAGTACATTTACAGGGGCATGAAGTTCGGGAACGCTTATATGGACGAGGGCGCAAAACGCTATGACGAACGTCGCAGGAACTCAACGGTCAAAAACATTAAAAAGAAGATCAGGCAATACGGCATCAGCGCCGAAGAACTTGGTTTGGGTGACGCCGCTTGAATTCGGCAAACAGAAAAGGATTGCGTAATCGAGAACGTCTGTCTCATGACAAACGATTTGTTGCGTTTTGCACAGACAGGTCAAAATTATCACGTCAGAGCAAGGTCTAGGAAGAAACGGATATGCGAGTGATGAAAGTGTGCTTTCCAAGCAGAAGAGAAAGAATTAAACACAGCTCGCAGATTGCGTTGGATGTCCCAAAATCTAACTTGAAGGCTCACAAGTTATAGGCAAGACCACAAAGAGAATTTATCGATTCTTCGATTCTTCGATTGTATTTGCTCATTGTTTCAATTTCAGCATTTGAATTGATCCATTGGCCGATTGCCTCATTTCAATCGATAAATCGAAGAATCGAAGAATCGATAAATTCTCTTTGTGTCCTTGCCTATAACTTGTGAGCCTTCAAGTTAGATTTTGGGACATCCAACGCAATCTGCGAGCTGTGTTTAATTCTTTCTCTTCTGCTTGGAAAGCACACTTTCATCACTCGCATATCCGTTTCTTC
>JAFRJH010000326.1 GCA_017432385.1 Kiritimatiellia bacterium | reverse complement strand
CAGGAGAAGGGCATCGGGCTCGCCGCGAAGGACGCGGCCGAGCTCTCCATGCTCATGCCGAAGCGCTCGTCGGTCACCGTCTCCGAGATGTGACCCGGCGCGAAGCGGGCATTCCCACACGCGCGCGCGAGTATTTGGTATAATTACGGCATGGACCTGGTTTCCCGGATATCGGAGTTTATAGAGAGGACGAGTTCCTCGCTGCCGGACGACGTGGAGCGCGCCATCGGCCGCGCGCTGCGCCGCGAGGGGCGGGGCGGCTCCGCAGCCGTCGTGCTTAGGACCGTCCTCGACAACTGCGCGCTCGCGCGCGAGCGCGGCGTGCCGCTCTGCCAGGACACCGGCACGCTCGCATTCTACGTCCACGAGAGCCTGCGCCGCAGGGTGACGGTCGGGCTGCTGAAGCGGGCAGTCGCCGACGCCACCGCGCGAGGATTCCTCAGGAAGAACTGCATCGACTCCGTGACCGGCGAGTCGTACGACGACAACTGCGCCGACGGCGCGCCGTGCGTCCGCTACGTCGACTGGGGGCGGCGGGGGACGGTGACGCTCGTCATGAAGGGCGGCGGGTCCGAGAACATGTCCCGCCAGTATTCTCTCCCCGACGCGGGGCTCGGCGCCGGGCGCGACCTGGAGGGCGTCCGCAGGTGCCTCCTCGACGCCGTCCACAGGACGCAGGGCTACGGCTGCGCGCCGGGCATCCTCGGCGTGTGCATAGGCGGCGACAGGGCGACGGGCTACGAGGTCGCGAAGGAGCAGCTCCTCCGGAGCCTCGACGACGTTTCCGCCGACACGGCGCTCGCGAAGCTCGAGCGGCGCGTCCTGAAGGAGGCGAACGGCCTCGGCATCGGCCCGATGGGCCTTGGCGGCCGGACGACGCTCCTCGGGGTGAAGGTCGCGGCGCGGCCGCGCGTGCCGGCGTCGTTCTTCGTGACCGTCGCGTACATGTGCTGGGCCTGCAGGCGCGGCGTGCTGGAGGTCGGGTCATGACGGCGGGCCGGGGCATGGGGGCTGGAATGAAGAAGCTCGTTTTTCCTTTTGACGGGCGCCAGGTGCGCGCGCTGAGGGCGGGGGACGCCGTGAGCATCTCGGGCCTCGTGCACACGGGGCGCGACAAGCTGCACAAGTGGTTCGCGGAGGGGCGGCCGCTCGGGGTGGACTTCCGCGACGGCGCGCTTTACCACTGCGGGCCCGTGTGCGTCCGCGAGGGGGGGCTCTGGTCCGTGAGGGCCGCCGGTCCGACGACGAGCGTCCGCGAGAACCCGTACGAGCCGGCGTTCATCGGGAAGACGGGCGTGAGGGTGATAATCGGGAAGGGCGGCATGGACGCCGCGACGCTGGCGGCGATGAAGCGCCACGGCTGCGTGTACGTCCAGGCGGTCGGCGGGGCCGGGGCACTCTACGCGGCGTCGGTGAAGCGCGTCGCGGGGGTGGACTTCCTCGCCGAATTCGGCGCGGCCGAGGCGTGCTGGCACTTCGAGGTGGAGGACTTCCGCGGGGTCGTGGCCATGGATGCGCACGGGCGCAGCCTCTTCGCGGAGGTCGAGGCGGCTTCAGCCGGGCGGCTCGGGTCGGCCGCGGGGGCCGGGAGATGACGGACCGGGGGCTCTCCAGATGAAGACGATGCAGCTCGTGCCCGCGATGGAGCAGGGCGGCGTCGAACGTGGCGTCGTCGAGATGAACCGCGTCATTTCCGCCGCGGGCTGGGAGAACGTCGTCGTGTCCGCGGGCGGACGGCTCGCGGACCGGATTGCCGCCGACGGAGGGCGGCATGTCGCGCTCGACGTCAAGTCCAAGAACCCGCTGACCTACTTCTCGCGCGCCGCGGCGCTCAGGCGTCTCCTGGAGGCGGAGCGCCCCGACGCCGTGTGCGCCCACTCGCGCGTCCCGGCGTGGCTCTTCCGCCGCGCCGGCCGCGGCCTGGGCATTCCGTGGATCACCTTCGCGCACGGCGCGAACTCGGTCTCGCCGTATTCCAGGGTCATGACGGCCGGCGACCTGGTCGTGACGCCGTCGCGCTACATCGCGGACTACCTGAAGGCCGCCTACGGCACGCCCGAGGCGAAGATCCGCGTGATTCCGCGCGCGGTCGAGCGCGAGCGCTTCGACACGTCGCGGCTCGACGCGCCCTTCATGGAGGCGAAGCGCGCGGAGTGGGGGATCGGCGGACGCTACGTCGTGATGGCGCTCGGCCGCATCACGCAGCTCAAGGGTTTCGACACGCTCGCCAGGTCCGTCGCGCTCCTCAAGGCCCGCGGATTCCGCTCGCCGGACGGGCGCCTGCCGAAGCTCGTGATAGTCGGCGAGGCGGAGACGCTCAGGAAGGACGTCGAGAGGTCGCTCAGGGAGCTCGTCGCCGGGCTCGGCATCGCGGACGACACGGTCTTCGCCGGCAACCAGTCGAAGGTCGCGGAATGCCTCTCGCTCGCGGACGTCGTCGTCTCGGCGAACGTGAGGAAGCCAGAGGCGTTCGGGCGCTCGATGGCGGAGGCGCTCGCGATGGACCGCCCGGTCGTCGCGCGCGCGTTCGGCGGCGCGCTGGACGTCGTGCGCGACGGCGTCGACGGGGT
>JAFRJH010000325.1 GCA_017432385.1 Kiritimatiellia bacterium | reverse complement strand
GTACCGGTGCGATTATACCACATTCCCTGTTCCCTCAGCCGACGACCAGTTCCTCGCTGGGAAAGCGGACGTGTCGGCTCGACTCGCGGTCGCCGATCATCATGACGACGGTGAGTGCGCCGAGCCGCCCTATGAACATCGCGGCCATTATAACGAACTTCCCGGCCGTCGATAGCCGCGCCGTCGTGTCCCCGACCGACAGCCCGGTCGTCGTCACTGCGGAGACAGCCTCGAAGAATATGGCGTCGGCACGAGCCCCGGAGCCCGCCTCGGTCGCGAAAAGCGCCCCGGTGATCACGACGGTGAACGCGATAAGCGCGGTGAAGATGACTATGGACTCGCGCACCACCGCGGACGGCACGAGCTTGCAGGTTATCACGGTCTCGTTCTCGCCCCGGCACATGGCGGTCAGGGTGTATACGATGACGGCGAACGTCGTCACCTTCATTCCGGCCGCCGCAGATCCCGGCGCTCCGCCGATGAACATGAGAAGCTCGTACACGAGGCGGGTGAGCGGCTGGAGGTCCTCCGTCGGAACGATCGTGAAGCCGCAGGTGCGCGGCGTCACGGCCTGGTAGAAGCCGGTGACGAGCCTGTCCATGAGCGGCAGCCCGGCGAGGGACTTGTTCCACTCGATGACGAGGAAGGCGACGAAGGCGAACACGAGCAGGTAGAAGGTGAACCGGAGCACGACGCGCGTGTGGAGGGTGATCCGCCCCCTTCCGCCGCCGCGGCGGCGGAGGAACTTGAATGTGCAGAGGTTGTAGATCACGAGAAAGCCTATTCCCCCGAGAATCGTCTCGAACCCCATGACCAGGACGGGATACCAGCCCCTGAACTGCGCAAGAGAGCCCTCGTGGAGGCCGAAACCGGCGTTGCAGAAGCTCATCACGGAGTAGAACACGGCGTTGTACCAGTCGCCGAAGACGGGATACAGCGCGACCGTGAAGGCGCTCTCGATCACGAGCATCGAACCGACCACCCAGCAGATGAGCCCCTTGAGTCCCTGCACCTGCTCGACCCCGTACGCGTTCATGAGCGAGAACTCCTGGGAGAGGGAGAGACGGCGACCTATCGCGATCAGGAAGAAGGTGCCGCACGTCATGAGCCCGAGGCAGCCGAGCTCCACGAGGACCAGAAGCGCGACCTGCCCCGCGCGGGAGAACTCGGACGCGACGTTCACGACGGTCAGCCCCGTCACGCATACGGCCGAAAACGCCGTGAACAGCGCCGCGACGGGGTCGCCCCAGGTACCGGCGGCGCGCGCCCACGGGCTGCACAGGACGACGGCGCCAACCGCGATCAGCGCGAGAAAGCCGAGCGCGAACGAGGAGCGCCTCCTCACACGCACTTCTCCTTGAGCCACACCGCCCAGATCGAGAACTCGTACAGCAGGCAGAGCGGAATCGCCATGAAAAGCTGGCTCATCGGGTCGGGCGGCGTGAGGAACATGGCAAGCACGAATGCGACGACGATGGCTACGCGCCGCTTCTCGCGAAGCCCCGTCGACGTGACGACGCCGAACCACCCCAGCACGAATATGACAAGCGGCATCTGGAACACGAGCCCGAACGCGATGATCGTCTTAAGGACGATCGATATGTAGCCCTCGATCCTTATCGTCTCGACCGGCAGCCCCATCCAGCGGTTGATTTCCTGGAACGCCGTGACGACGAGCGGCAGCGTCTTCTGGTACGCAAGCCCCGCGCCGACCGAGAAAAGGACGGTGCCGATCACGAGGATGGACATCAGGATGAACTTCTCGCGCCGCGTAAGCGCGGGGAAAACGAATCTCAGTATCGCATAGACGACGAACGGGAAGCTGAGGGCCGTGCCGCCCCACACGGCAATCGACATCGCCGTCGAGAACCCGCTCGTGAGGTCGAGGCCCTGGAGCCATGCCCGCGTCTCGGCGGCGCCGTCTGCCGAGTCCACGACGGCCTGCACCTCCTTGGCGGGGCTCATCAGCCACTCGAGCACCTGCGGGGAGAAGACGAACGCGACGACGACGCATATCGCCCAGGCGACCGCCCCGAAGACGAGCATGTCGCGGAGCGCGAGAAGGTGCTCCAGGAGCGGACGCGGCGGGTCGTCGCGGCGGTCGGGGTCCTTGATCAGCGTCAGCGACACCGCTCAGACCTCCCCTTCCGGATACTGCTGCGGCGCTTCGGCCGCGCCCGGATCGCCGGACTGCGCCGGGACGGGGGACTGCGCGTCCGCCGCGGACGGCGCCGTCTCGCGGACAGCGTCCTCTACGTCGCGCACCGCCTCGTCCATCGAACGCTCGGCCGAGTCGACCGCGTCCTGCACCTCGCGCACGGCCTGGCCGATCTCCGTGTCCATGTCCAGTATCTGGCGCTTGAAGCCCTCGGCCGCGCGGCGGAACTTGGAGTAGTACTGCCCGAACGTGCGGGCGGCGGACGGAAGGCGCTTCGGCCCGACGACCACAAGAACTACGGCGAGCAGAACGAACCACTCGCCGAAGCCCACGCTTTCAAATATGAACGCCTGCAGCAAGGTTCCGGGCCGAACCGGTTACTTCTGGAAAATCGCAAACTCGCCGCGGCGGTTCTTCGACCACGCGCTCTCGTCGCCGCCGACGACCGCCGGCTTCTCCTCGCCGTAGCTCCGGGTCTGGATACGGTCGGCCCCGATGCCGTTCTGGACGAGGTAGTTGCGGATGATGATCGCGCGGTTCTCGCCGAGGGACATGTTGTACTCGTTGGAGCCGCGCTCGTCGCAGTGGCCCTCGACGACGACCACGCGGTTGGCGTTGTCGGCGAGATGGCTCGCGACGGCGTCGATCTTGCCGAGCTCGCCCTGCGGAACGACCGTCGAATCAAACCCGAAGTAGACGGGCGCGAAGCTGACGTCGCCGCAGCGGGCGTAGAGGTCTTCGAAGTTCTTGCCGGCCGCGTCGATGTCGGCGAGGCTTCCCTCCTCGGCCTTGCCCTCGGAAATGTCGCTCTCCTCGGCGCTTATGCCAGAAACCGCCGCCGCCGTCTCGTCGCCGCCCGCGGCCTTGTCGCCGCCTTCGCCCGCACCGGCCTTGTTGTAGCGGCACCCGCCGGCCACCATCGCAACCGCAACCGTGAAAACGGCCATCATCGTCGAGAACTTCATTTTTTCTTGCTCCTTAGTTGTGTTTAGACTCCTGTGAAATCGTATCGGTGATATGATACCGAATATCCGCGCGGAAATCAAGGGCGGAATGCGGACCGTCACCGGGCCGATTCGCCCGCCGCGAGGCGCCGCCCGACCTCCACTATCCGGCGGTCGACGCGCGTCTTGATCTGGCTCGTGAGATTGCGCGATATGCCGAAGCGCGCCGCCACCTCGCCGATGCCGCGGCCCTCGATCGCGTAGGCGCGGTAGACGGCGCGGTCGCGCGCGGAAAGCGCCGTGCGCGTGAGGACGAAGTCGGTCGCGCTCGCGAGGACCGCCCGCCGCCAGTCGTCGTCGAGGGACTCCGGCG
>JAFRJH010000324.1 GCA_017432385.1 Kiritimatiellia bacterium | reverse complement strand
TCTCCGTTGAGGTTCCTTCCTCCAGCGGAATCGCGCTCGTTCCCGACGGCGAGTGGCGTGCGCGGCACCGCGGGAGGACGCTGCAGAAAATCGTCGAGGCGATGGCGGCTTTCCTCGTTGCCTTGATGGCCGTCGGCGTTTGGGCGCTGTGGCGCGCGCGGATCCGCGAGCGCGAGTCGTGTCTTCTCGCAGACGAGCGCAAGCGCATGGCGGGAGATCTTCACGACACGATCGAGCAGCACCTCGCCGGGGCGAATCTGCTCGCGGCGAGCGTCATGCAGCTCGACGGCGCGCCGGAGAACGTGAGGGACGCGATGAGGAACCTGATGTCCCTGCTCGCGAACGCCAAGATGGAGGTGCGCAGCGCCGTCCTCATCCTGCGCGAAGTCTGCGGGGAGACCGAGACGCTCGACGCGGCGATCGCCCGGCTCGCCGCGGCGCTCGCCAAGACGGGCGTGCGGACGCACCGCCTGCTGCGGGGCCTGCCCGGGAACATCCCCGAGGGCGCGCGGCAGGACATGCTGCTCATCCTCCAGGAGGCGGCGACGAACGCCGTGAAGCACGGGCGCGCCAGGACGATCCTGTTCACGTGCGATCCGCGCGCGGACGGCGGATTCGTCCTTCGCATCCTGAACGACGGCGCGCCGTTCGAGATCGAAAGGGCACTTGGCCCGGAGACGGGACACTATGGACTTAGCGGAATGCGCGAGCGCGCACTCAGGAATAGACTTTCGCTCTCGTGGGGCAGGAGGGGCAAGTGGTCGTGCGTTCAACTTGAATCGGAGGGATGACGTGGTAAAGGTTGCGATAATAGACGACCATGCAGTCGTCAGGATGGGGCTCAAGTACATGCTTGACGTCCACAAAAACGATTTCGCCTTCGCGGGCGACTGGCCAAAGGGCGAGGGGGCGGCTCAGTTTGTGATGAAAGCCGATCCTGATGTTGTTCTTCTCGATATCCGCATGCCGGACCGCGACGGACTCGCCGTTCTGGAGGACATCCTTCTCGTGCGCCCGAAGCAGAAGGTCATAATGCTCACGACAAGCGACGCAGACAACGACGTGTACAGGGCGCTGAACCTTGGCGCTAAAGGGTATCTCCTCAAGGACCGCGACGCGAACGAGATTCCTCTGGCCATAGACCGCGTCATGAACGGCGGCAAGTACGTGCCGGAAGCCGTGATGGAGCTTTTCCGCAAGCGGCAGATGACGCCGAACCTGACGCCGCGGGAGGAAGAGGTGATGCAGCATCTTCGCGACGGGTTCACGAACGAGACGATAGCAAACCGCATGGGCATCACCCGCGACTCCGTCAAGCTGCACCTCAAGAACATTTTCGCCAAGTTCGGCGTCGGCGACCGCATATCGGCGCTGCGCGAGGCCATAACGAGGGGTTTTATCCGCTGATATGGCATTGAGCCGCGCAATCTTCGCATTTCTGCCGCTTGCCGCCGCGCTCCTGTGCCGCGCGGCCGGAGAGGAACCATCGGGCGACGGCTCGGAAGTGGCAGACTACCTCGCCCACGAAGAAGCGCTTGCGCGCCGTCCCGCGAAGTCGATCGTCGACACGAACACCGTGGTCAGGCTCGGATACGAACTTCCGGATAGTGTGGTTGTCGGCGCCGGTGCGCGGAAGAAGGTGTACGCCAAAGGCCTTCTCTCGCAGTGCGCGATCGGCAACGAGAAGCGTTTCGAGCTCAGGGACGGCGGAGCGCTTGCGCTCGGTTCTGCGGGCTTTCGCTTTGATTCGAATTACGCCAAGGGGCGCACGAATGACGTAGTCTTCGCAGGCGGCGCGATTGCGGCATTTGAGCCAAGCTACATCAGAAGTGCCGCACCGGTAAAACTTGTCGGCAAAGTGCGCGTTATCGTGCGTCATCCTCTGGTCCTGCGCGCCTCTTTCGAGGGTGGAGGTTCGCTGGTCAAGACAGGCGGCGGGGTGATGGGACTTCAGTATCCATGCCCAGGTGCGACAGGGGAAATCGTAGTCGAGAACGGCACGCTTCTCTTCGGCCCGGCGGCGAGCTGGGGCGGAACGGTTGTGTTGAAGAAGGGAGCTGTGCTGAAGTGCCCCGCCTTTTCCGCGATAGGGCGAATCGTCCGCGAGAAGGGTTCGTCCGCTGTCGAAATCGGATTCGGCGACCGCGGCGACTTCTCCGAAGACGCCTTCCCGCGTCCGGCGACGGCCTACAACCTGAAGCGGCTCCGCCGCGAAGTGACGGGGCGCGGAACCGTCGCGTACCGTGTGGCCGCGGACACGGTTCGTGTCGCATGGAGGTATCTTTCGCTCGATCCGGTAGATGTCGCGTTCAATGTGTACCGCGACGGGAAACGCGTCAATTCCGCGCCAGTAGCGGACGTCACGTACTTCGACGACAAAGGCGGGGCGGACGGAAAAGACCACCGATACGAAGTGCGCGGTGTTGCGGGCGGACGAGAGACTGCGTACTCCGCAGGCGGGACGTGGCGCTACCGGGCGAATTCGCCGCAGGGAGGGTTCGACATCGAGCTTTCCCCTCCGAAGGACGGCGTGACGCCCGATGGCAAGCGCTATTCCTATTTCCCCTGCGACTGCTCCGTAGGCGATCTCGACGGCGACGGGGAGTGCGAGCTCGTGGTCATCTGGTGGCCGACGAACGGACGCGACAACTCGCATGGCGGACAAACCGGCGAGACATGGCTCGAAGGGGTGAAGCTCGACGGAACCAGCAGGTCGCTCTGGAAGATCAACCTCGGTCCGAACATCCGCTCGGGCTCGCACTATGTGCCCGTCATGGTGGCCGACTTCGACGGCGACGGATCGGCCGAGGTGATGTGCCGGACGGCCGACGGCACGGTTGACGGGAAGGGCCTCGCTCTTTCGGGCGGCGTCTTTGCGAAAGGCGCGAAGTTCAAGGACTGGCGCGCAGAAGACGGCAATGTCGTCTTTGCGCCAAACTACGTGACTTGCTTTTCAGGCAGAACAGGCGCCGCGCTTGACACGATTCCGTACAAGCCGGCGGTTCTGGAAGACGCGAGGGCGATGGAGCGGCGAGACTACAATGCCGTGAAGAAGCTGTGGAACGCGCGCAATCCCGGCAACCAGGCGTTCAGGTTCCTCGGCGCGGTCGGAACGTTCGACGGACGCCGCATCAGCGCCGTCATGTGCCGGGGCTACTATTCGCGCACGTGCCTTGCGGCGTACGACTTCGAGGACGGCAAGCTCAAGGAACGCTGGTATTTCTGTTCCGACGACGAGGACAACTGGGGCTACGGCGGACAGGGGTTTCACAACCTGCGTGTCGCCGACGTCGATTTCGACGGACGCGACGAAATCCTCTATGGGCACATGTGTGTCGATCACGACGGGAAGGGGCTTTGGACGACGGGGTACGGGCATGGCGACGCGCTTCATCTCGTCCAGGCTTCTCCAGATACGCGCGGACTCCGTCTGTGGACCTGCCACGAGGCGTCGCCTTTCGGCGTCTCGCTCATCGACGCGCAGTCGGGCAAGACTCTCCTTCGCACGGCGGGGCCGAAGGACACGGGCAGCTGCAACGCGATGGACATTGACCCGTCCGCGCCAGGAGTGGAGCTGTTCAGCGGGTCGAACTGCGGAATCTATTCCGCGAAGACTTTCCAGCGGCACCTGCATCCGAAGCCGAATCCGAGAATCAACTACTACGCGACGCTCCGCTTCGGCATCTGGTGGATGGGGGATTTGACCAGAAGCGCGTATTCCGGCGGCGACACGATCTACGGGTATTCGGTCAAGGGACGTCAGGTTAATGTGCAGTGGAATGGTGGCGGCGAAACGGTCTCCAACCACGGTTCGAAGGGCGCGCCGTGCCTGGCGGCCGACATGCTCGGCGACTGGCGCGAAGAACTGCTTCTCCGGCGGAAGGACAACCGCGCGATTCGCGTCTATCTGACGCCGGAGCCCACGCGCTACAGGTTCCATACTTTCATGGAGGACCCGGTCTACCGGTGGAGCGTAGCGTCCCAGAACAACGGGTACAACGTGCCGGCCGAGCCAGGATTTTACTTCGGCCCCGAACTTCTCGGTTCGGGCGCCATGTTCAGGGGAACGAAGTTGTCGAAACAGGAGAAATGACAAATGGGCAAAATGGCGATTCTCGCGTCAATCGCGATAGCGGCATTTGCGGCAAACGCTGACATATACATGGCCGGCGATTCGACCATGTGCAACTACAATCCGGCGAAGCAGTATCCGCAGCAAGGATGGGGACAGGCTCTCGCGCTCTACATGAAAGACCCGTCGAAGCTCCACAACTGGGCGGTCGGCGGACGGAGCGCGAAGAGCTTCAAGGCCGAGGGGCGCTGGCAGAAGATCGTCGATTCTCTCAAGCCCGGAGACTGGGTTGTGGTCGCCTTCGGACACAACGACGCCAACAAGGCGAAGAAAGAGCGCTATTCCTCGCCGGACGACTACAAGTCGATCATGCGCTCGTTCGTGGAGGATGTCCGCGCGAAGGGCGCGACGCCTGTTCTCGCGACGTCGATTCCGCACTCCGGCGGATTCTCCGAAAAAGACGGCGTGATGAGCGTGCGCGGCAGTGCGGCGGGGATCGGTCCTTATGTTGCAAAGACTCGCGAACTTGCGGCGGAGATGGATGTTCCGCTTCTCGATTTGAACAAGTTTGCGGCGGAGCAGCTCCCGAAGCTTGGACTTGAAAAGGCGAACGCGCTCTACATGAGGATAAAACCAGGCGAATACAAGCGGCTCCCAGAAGGACTGAAGGACGGATGCCACACGCGCGACACCGGGGCGTATTTCTATGCGAGCGCGGCAGTGCAGATGGCCCGCGAGCAGAAGTTGAAGATATGCGAGCTTTTCAAGTCGCAGGACAAAGTCGCGTTCACGCCCTATCCGTGGGGCGGACCGGGAGGGGATGTGAAGCCCCTGAGGGACGACTTCTCGGGAGATGAGATTCCCTATGCGGGCGAGGCGGCTGCATTCTCGTGGCCTGAGCCGACGCGCGAAATGAAGCCATGGGTGTATAACTGGTGGATGGGTTCGGCGGTGGACGAGGAAGGCCTCGAATACCAATGCAGGGAACTCGCCGACAAGGGCTTCGGGGGATTTCATGTCATTCCGATCTACGGTGCGAACGGTCCGGACAATATCTATCGCGCGAAATGGACCGACTTTCTTTCTCCGACATGGATCGGGCGGTGGAACGCGGCCTGCCGCCTCGCCGCCATACACAATCTTGGCATAGACCTTACGATGGGGTCGGGCTGGTGCTTCGGAGGTCCATGGATCGACATGGAACACGCGGCGAGTTCGGGGATGAAAGTCAAGCGTGCGGGGCCGGGCGGACAGGGATTCATGATAGATCCGTTCGATCCGGAGGCGATGAAACAGCACATCGCCGCGTTCGAGAAACACTTCGGGAAGGGCGGCGATGCATTGCGTCCCCGCGCTTTCTACCATGACAGCTACGAATACTATGGCGCGGAGCCGAAGAACGGACAGGACATCGACGAGTCGCAGCTGGCGTGCTTCAAGGTGTGGACGGACTGGTGCCGCGAGAACGGGTACTTGACGCGAAACGAGGCGCATGGCGCCCCCTCGAACTGGCTCGACTTCTATGCGCTCGCCGACATCCCGGAGACCGAGATGTTCGGCAAGAACGACCGCGACATCCTGATATCGAAATTCGCCTCGTCCGCCGCGCACGTGAAGGGGACCAGGCTCGTCTCCGCCGAAAGCTGCACGTGGATAGACGAGCACTTCTGCGAGCGTCCGGCCGAGATCAAGGCGTTTCTTGACAGGCTCTTCCTCTCGGGCGTGAACCACGTCTTCTACCACGGTTTCTGCTATTCGCCGGTCGACGCGGTCTGGCCGGGCTGGTGTTTCTACGCGTCGCTCGAGATGAATCCGCGCAACCCGATCTGGCGCGAGGTGGGCGCTCTGAACGGGTACGTCACACGGTGCCAGTCGCTTTTCCAGACGTGGACGCCGGACAACGATCTCGCCATCCTGTGGGATCCTTCGGCTTTCCGCGCGAAGCATCCGGGAAAGACGGTGAACATGTCCGTCCACGCGCGTGACTGGTTCTACGGCGAGCCGATCGGAAAGGCGGCGAAGGAACTCTTCGAGGCGGGCTATGCGTTCGACTACGTTTCGCCGCGAATGGCGGAGGCGGGACTTGCGAGGAAGTACGCGGCGTTTGTCGATCCTGCTGAGTATCTTAACGCAGAGGCGCAGAGACGCAGAGAGATAGTAAAGGACGCGAAGGCGATGCCGTTCAACGCGGCGAGCGGACTTCTTGCGACGCGTTGGAGAAAAGACGCCGAGACGGCGTACTTCGTCGTAAACACCGGCACGGTCTCTCGTGTCGTTTCCGCCGCGGCCGGGTTCACCGCTGCCGATCCGCTTTCCGGCGGGATCGCGAAGGTGGGTGCGGCCGAAATCAGGCCGCGGCATTCGCTGTTTGTCGTTGGGGACGGGTTTTCAGTCGCCGCGGCCAAGACCGCGCCGGAACCGGGGGCTGAGATCGCCGGCCCGTGGAAGGTCTCCGCAGTTTGCGGCGGACCCGAGCTCCCCGCGCCGCGCTCGCTCGGCTCGCTCGCCGGATGGGAGACGCTCGACGAGTTCTTCTCCGGGACAATGCTGTATCGCACAAGTTTCGACGTCGATCCGCAAGGCGGACGGACGGACGGACGAACGCTCTCCCTCGGCGAGGTCCGGGAGATCGCGCGCGTACGCCTGAACGGGCGCGACCTCGGTGTCAGGTTCATGCCGCCGTACGACTGCGACATTCCGGAAGGGGTTTTGAAAGAGAAGGGGAACGAGCTTGAAATCGAGGTGACGAACCTTGGCGCGAACCGCATCAGGTGGAACGACCTGAAAGGGGTGAGCTGGAAGTATTTCGCCGACATCAACATGGTTGACATCAACTACAAAAAGTTTGACGCATCGAAATGGAAGCCTCTCGCTTCCGGACTGCTCGGCCCCGTTCGGCTGTCTGTCCGCGCAGCGGAACTGCCGCTTTGAGGGGA
>JAFRJH010000323.1 GCA_017432385.1 Kiritimatiellia bacterium | reverse complement strand
GGCTTTGCGGAACTGCTCGGCCTCGACGATGGATAGTCGACGCGCCTCCTGCCTCGCAAAATACACTTCCTAAAACCACCTCACCCCTGCAAACATTGGGCGAAGTCTCATTCTGACTTCAAAAAATGGGTAAACTCCAGTCCGCCCTTCGGATGAAAACCCCGCGGAAAGCCCCCCTGCAGGCGTTCCCTCGGGGGCGCTATTGATAATTCCCCGAGAATGTAGTACAATATCCGCAGTTATGTCTAAAATATTGGTAGTCGACGACGAGCCCAGGATACTCCTCCTCCTCCAGAGCCTCTTGAAGACGAACAATTACGACGTCGAGACGGCCCGGGACGGCGATTCGGCGCTGGAGATCGTGCGCAAGGGCGGAGTGGACATCACCATCACGGATTTCCGCATGTCTCCGATGGACGGGATGTCGCTTTTCAAGGAGATCAAGAAGATATCTCCCTCGATGCCGGTTATCCTGCTTACGGCGCACGCGACCGTCGAGACGGCCGTAGAGGCCATGAGAAGCGGCATCTTCGACTATCTTACCAAGCCTTTCAAGGTTGACGACATGCTCGCCTGCCTGAAGCGAGCCGAGGAGAAGATTGCATCCGACGCCCACGCCAATGTGGCGGACGAGCCGCAGCCGGCTCCCGTCGAGGAGCAGTCGGTGTACGCCCTTGACGACATCGTGGCGTGCTCGCCGTCCATGACGGATGTGTGCGACATGATCAAGAAGGTCGCTCCGACGGGCGTGACCATTCTCATAAACGGCGAATCCGGCACGGGCAAGGAGATTATCGCAAGGACGATCCACAAGCAGTCCACCCGCGCAAACAAGCCCTGGATAGCCGTGAACTGCGCCGCGATTCCCGAGAACCTGCTGGAAAGCGAGATGTTCGGGCACATGAAGGGCAGCTTCACCGGCGCAGTGGCCGACAAGGAGGGCCTCTTCGAGGCGGCGAACGGCGGCACTCTTTTCCTCGACGAGATTTCGTCGCTGCCGCTGCCGCTCCAGGGCAAGCTGCTGCGAGTCCTCCAGGAGCGCGAGATACGCCGCGTGGGCGGGACGAAGAACATCCCGGTCGACGTGCGCGTCATCGCGGCGTCCAACGTCAACCTCGAGGAGGCCGTCGTGAAGGGCGCCTTCAGAAGCGACCTCTACTACCGCTTCGCGGTCATAACGATCGACGTGCCGCCGCTCCGCAGGCGTCCGCAGGACATCCTGCCGCTCGTGAACCACTTCATCAAGACCGAGATGAACGGCGAGACGCCGCTTCCGTCGGTCGCCCCCGACGCCGCCGAGGCCCTCAAGGCCTATGACTGGCCGGGCAACGTCCGCGAACTGGAGAACGCAATCAAGCACGCCATGGCCTTCCGCCAGGACGGCGACGACATAACGTGCGACCTCCTGCCGCCGAAGGTGCTGGAGTCGCGGCGCAAGCAGTCGCCTCTAGGCACGAACGGCATCGACAACGCGTCGTTGAAGAGCTTCCTGAAGCAGAAGGAGAAGGAGTACATCGAGCACATCCTTTCGTCCACGGGCGGCGACAAGAAGAACGCGGCGGAGGCTCTGAAGGTCAATCTCTCCACCCTCTACCGCAGGCTTTCCGACGACAAGGGCCACGGGGCCGCCGGGAACGCCGCCCCCAGGTGAGGCCATTGGGTCCGCCTCCCGCGGAATCCGCCGGACGAGGCCGTTTTCGAACCGCTTCGGCAATTGCCCGCGAGCGGGGCGTTTTGGTATAATATCCGCTCAAAATGAGAGACAAGTTCTTTGACAGGATCGACTGGGCCGCGTTCTGGACCGCGACTCTCGCGACTTTCGCCGTATACTTCTTCACGCTCGGGCCTTCCGTCGGTCTTGAGGACTCCGGCGAGCTCGCCACCGCGGCCGCCCACCTCGGCGTCCCGCATCCCCCGGGCTACCCGTTCTGGACGCTCTGCAGCTGGATATTCTGCAAGCTGTTCTCGTGGGTCACCTACATGGGCCATCCGACGCCTGCGTGGTGCGTCTCGCTCTGCTCCGCCGTCTTCGGCGCCTTCGCCGCGGGCTGCACCGCGATGCTGATATGCCGCTCCGGCCGCGATTTCGTGGGAGACGTCGGGGCGGAGGGGACCCCCTGCGGCCCCGAGCCCCTGCCCAGGCTGGGCGTTTCCTCTGTGCTGGGCTTCGGCGGCGGCGTCGCAGGAGCTCTGACGTTCGCGCTTTCGCCCGTGGAATGGTCGCAGTCGACGATCGTCGAGATATATTCGCTCAACGCCCTGTTCCTCATGTGGGTGTTCCTCCTGTCCTACCGCTGGATGAGGCGTCCGACGGACAAGATGCTGTGGACCACGGCGTTTGTCTTCGGCCTCGGCCTCACGAACTACCAGGTACTCGTCTTCGCGATCGTTCCCCTCGCCCTTGTCATCCTCATGAAGAACGGCGGCATGTTCCGCGACGTCTTCACGTACCTCGTCCCCGTGGCGCTCACCTACCAGGTCCTCCAGGTGGGCAGCCTCCAGCAGGCGAACGCATACATGCAGCGCGACGTAATCGCGAAGCACAACGCGGTCCTCTCGACCGTCTCCTGCCCGTCCGGCAGGATGATCATCCTCGGTCTCGTCGTCCTCGTGGCTTCGCTCGTCGCTGCGGCCGTCCTGCGGCAGCGCGGCAGAAACGCCGCGGCGCGGGACGCGGCGCTCTACGGCGGCGGCGCGGGCGTTGCGCTCGTCATGCTTGCCTCGACGCTCTTTACCGGACCCCACGCCTGGAAAGGAGTCTCCGAGACGATCGCCCCGCTGGTCGAGCCTTGGCGCTACGGCGTAATCGCCGCGCTGATAGCAGGCAGCGTGG
Source organism: Kiritimatiellia bacterium (assembly GCA_017432385.1). GTDB lineage: Bacteria > Verrucomicrobiota > Kiritimatiellia > RFP12 > UBA1067 > UBA1067. The sequence goes on along the minus strand of JAFRJH010000323.1, from coordinate 194 downwards.
TCGCGGCGGCTGTCGCGGCGCTGCAGGACGAGGGCGAAAGGCTCTCTTCGCCTGCGATAGTCAAGTTCCTCTGCATCTCCGCCGCGTTCGCGGTTGCCGCCGTGGTCCTGGCCGCGGCGGTTCCGAAGGCGGATCTACAGGCCTATGGCGGCCCGGCCTACAACAGGACCAAGACGACTGCGGTGTTCTCGGGC
>JAFRJH010000322.1 GCA_017432385.1 Kiritimatiellia bacterium | reverse complement strand
TTCGAAGTGGTGAAGGCGCATGTGGCGGCTTCACCGAAGCATCCCGAGACGCTGCACTACACCGGCGATGGTGTGTTCATGGTATCCGGCAAGATCATCAGCCGGCGCTCGCTGTTCAGGCCCGAGATGCTGGGTTGAGGCGGCGCTTATGCGCCGCCGTTGAACTTCATGACCGGAATGCCGAGCTTGCGGGCCTTGTCCGCAAGGTTCTCCTGAATCCCGGTGCCGGGGAAGACGAGGACGCCGACGGGCAGGACGTCCAGCATGGCATCGTTACGCTTGAAGGGCGCCGCCTTGCCGTGTTTCGTCCAGTCAGGCCGGAAGGCGACCTGCGGCACCTTGCGCCTGTGTGCCCAACGGGAGGCGATCAGTTCGGCTCCTTTCGGCGTGCCGCCGTGCATCAGCACCATGTCGAGGTGCTTGGCATGGACCTGATCGAGCTTCGCCCAGATCAGGCGGTGGTCGTTGAAGTCGGCGCCGCCGGTCACGGCAACCTTCGGGCCAGCAGGCAGCAACACCTCGGTCTCGATCCGGCGCTTCGCCGCAAGAAAGTCGCGGCTGTCGATCATCGCGGCGGTGAGATTGCGATGGTTGACGATCGAGCCGGTGCGCGGCCGCCACGCGGTGCCGGTATGGTGCTCGAAGGCCTCAGTGGCGACGTCGCGGAATAGTTCCATGCTGTTGCGCCGTTCGATAAGGGTCTGACCTTCTGCCGTGAGGCGCTCCAGTTCGACCGACTTCACCTCGCTGCCATCCTGTTCGTTCTGGAGGCGGCGCTGCCCCTGTTCGTTGTCGTCTAGTTCGCGCTCCACCCGGCCCGTGGCGCGGTGGAAGAGATTGACGGTCCCCCAGAGCAATTCTTCGAGGTCGGGTTCAAGGCGGGTATCGCCGAGCGTCGCGATGAGGGCGTCGAAGATATCTGCGACAGCGGCGGCGACGGCATTGCCCTCGGGCAGCGGCCTCGGATCGGGTTCGTCCTGAAATGGGCGCCAGCCGTAGAGCTGGAGTTCGGTGAGAACATGATCGGTGGGAGACGAAGCGTGGACCGGCTCAAAACCTGCATTATCGTCTTCGTTCGTCATCGGGAGCGTCCTTTGTCTGGAGACCGCGCCCATCGCGGCCTTCGCAGGCGTCGAAAGCCCACGGGCGGGACGGCCTGGCAGCCCTCGCCATCTCGCGAGGGCCTTGATGGCCAAGCCCGGCTATTTTGTTTCGCGCTGCAAAGGCGGGGCTCGTCCCCGCCGGCGGAAAATAGCCGGAGCGCCGCCATTGCCCCGCCGGCTCGTTTGTGGGCCGATCGCCCTCTCAGAATGCCGTGGGTGCGGGACTCTCAGACTAGAGACGGCTGCTCGCGGTGATGAAGGGAGACGGCAGTTCGAGAAGACGCCCAGCCGCGCCTTGTCTCCCGCCGATCCCTCAACCCTCCATGAACCGGCTGACGTCTTCGGGACGAAGCTGCTCCTTCAAGGCCGCCCGAAGGGCGTCGACGCCGCGCCAGCGCAGATCCTCGTTGAAGTCCTCGCACACCGGCGACACCGAAATCGCCTCGATGCCGACGTTCATTGCTCTGGCGACCAGGCTGTCTCGCGCGCCGTCTCCGGCCGGGTCGCGATCTCTGAAGACATAGAGCCTGCGCACCGTCAGCGGGAACAAGATGGCGGCGAGGTGAGCGGCCGAGAGCGCCGCCAACATCGGCATGTGGGGCAGAACCATGCGGGGTGATAGCACGGTCTCGATGCCTTCGCCGGCCGCGAGCACCTCACCGGCGACGCCGAAGCGGACGCCGCGCCCGAGAAGGTCGCCCATCGCCCGGCGCGGTGTCTCGACAGGCGCCTTGCCCGAACCGTCCGGGGCGAGCCAGGTGCGGTGCGCGCCGGTCTGCCGGCCCTCGAGATCGGTGACGGCGGCGACCATCGCCGGCCAGATCTCGGTGGGCGAATGCTCGTCGGGCTTGTAGTAGCACCTCGGATGGTAGCGCAGCGCGGTAACGCCGACGAGCGACGTGATCGCCCGCCCGTTGAGGTAGGTCGCCGCGAGCGTGCCGCCGATCGGCTGCGCCATGGCGAAGAGACGCCGCGACGCTTCAGGTGAACCCGACAGCGCCGGACTTGCGGTCCGGTTCGTCGGCGCGCTCTGCGGCTCGGGATGCGGGAGCGCGAGGAAACGGCGCGCTTCCTCGGCCACATCCTTGAAGTCGACGAGGCCGAGCGTTTCGCGGATGACGTCGAGAAGATCGCCATGCTCGCCGGTTGCTCCGTCGGTCCATTTGCCCGCGGCGCCCTTGCCGGATTCCGGCCCTGCAAGGCGCACGAACATCGAGCGGCCGGGCGTGTTCTTCGCATCGCCGACGATCCAATATCGTCCGGCGCGATGGCCGGACGATAAATATTGTTTGCAGACGGCCTCGGCATGTCGGCCGAGACGAGACGCCAGTTCGGAGGCATCGTGACGCGCCATCACGCTGTCTCCTGCTCGCCGATGCGCGCGACCGGCCAGCGATCAAGCAGCTTGCCGAGCACCGTCGGAGCGTTGGCGTCGGTCGGCACGAACATACGCAGCTTCCACGAGATGATCTCATGGTAGAGGCCGTAGGCGGTGAGGCGTTCGCGCATCGTGTCGTCAAAGCCCGACAACTCGATGCGGTTCGCGCCCATGACGCGGGCGCGTCGAAGCTGGAGGCCCTCGGCAAGATCGAGGATCGTCCGGCCGTCCATCAGAGCCGTGAAGGCATCGTCCGGCGTGAGTGAGGTCGAGCGGGTTGTCGTCGCGGTGGCGGCCCAGGCCGGCGAGACCTTGCGGCCGATGATGCGCTCGCCCGCATCGGTCTGGAGGCGATAGACGCGCGTGGACTCGTGCGGCAGCCGTTTCCAGATGGGAAGGAGAAGCCCCGTGACCATGTGCAGCTTGGTCTCGGAGAACGGTGGCACCTCGGAGATTTCAGCGATCCACGCGGCGGCGAACGCATTGCGGTCGGTCTCGATCCAATGCGTCTCGCGCATCTGCCGGATCGGCAGATTGTGGGCTTCCATCGGCCGGATCAGCCGGACGCGGCGCTCGATCTCGCCGTCATCGAGCATGACGCTGCTCGCAGGGATCTGCACCGCGGCGCGGCCGGAGCGCTCGTTGATCAGCAGGGCCGCACGCGGGTCGCGGAGTTCGGCAAGGGCGTCATCGAGCGTCAGCGGCCGATTGCGCTTGCGCTCATTGATCGTCAGCAGGCTTGTTTCCGCGCCTGTACGCGGATGCGTGTAGATCGTCTGTCGATCGGTGATGACGAAGCTCTCGGCGCGCAGCGTCTCCAGCCCGGCATCATAGGTGCCCGACGCGATCGCACCCTCGATCCTGGCGGCAAGAAGCTGCTCGAAGGCCGTGAACAGCACGCCCTGAAGCTCGATGGTGAGCGCGAGCAGCCGGTTCAAAAATGTCGTGATCGGCGGCAGCTCGTCCTTGATGCCGTTCGAGTCCATCAGCTTCAAGCCGGTGGCGGTCTCGAAGCGCTGGAGCGAGCATCCCTCGACCTTGCCGCGGACCAACAGGAAATAAAGCTGGCGCAGCGCGTCGCGCGCATAATGCGATTCCAGATTGTCCTCGGGCCGGAACAACCCCTGTCCGCCCGTCTGGCGCTGGCCGCGCGTGATGGCCCCCAGCGTCTCGAGGCGACGCGCGATGGTCGATAAGAACCGCTTCTCGGCCTTCACATTGGTCGAGATCGGGCGGAATAGCGGCGGCTGCGCTTGATTGGTGCGGTGGGTGCGGCCGAGACCCTGGATGGCGGTATCCGCCTTCCAGCCGGCCTCGAGAAGATAATGGACGCGCAGCCGCGTGTTCTTCGCGGACTTTTCCGCGTGATAGCTGCGGCCGGTGCCGCCGGCATCCGAGAAGATGAGCCCGCGCTTCAGATCGTCCATGAAGGCTTGCGTCTCCGCGAGATTGGCGGACGCCGCGCGATTCTCGACCACGAGCCGGTCGACGGTGGCGCTGCGCTTGCGCACGATGCGGCGCGAACGGCCCGTCACCTCGGCGACAACATCGGCGCCGAAGTGCTGGATGATCTGGTCGAGCGCGCCGGGCACCGGCGGCAGGCTGGCGAGCTTGGCGATCAATTCATCGCGGCGCGCGACAGCTTCGTGGCTCTCGACCGGATGGCCGTCACGATAGACCGGCCGCGACGACAGGTTTCCCGAACTGTCGGTGAAGCGTTCGTAGAGCTGCACCGGGAAGGAATGGGCAAGGTAGTCGAGGACGTATTCGCGAGGCGTAATGTCCACGCGCACGTCATTCCATTCCTCGGTCGGCAGTTCGGCCAGCCGCCGTTCCATGAGTGCCTCGCCGGTCGAGACGATCTGGATCACGGCCGAATGACGCTCTTCGAGATCGCGCGTGATCGAACGGATCAGGGTCGGCGTTTTCATGCTGGTGAGCAGATGGCCGAAGAAGCGCTGCTTGGCCGACTCGAAAACCGAACGGGCGGCGGACTTCGCCTGCCGGTTCAGCGTGCTCGATCCGCCTTCGCCGGCGCCGGTGATGTTGGCGGCCTGCATTGCGGCGTCCAGATTGTTGTGGATGATGGCGAACGCGCCCGCATAGGCATCGTAGATGCGGATTTGTTCGGGCGTCAGTTCGTGCTCGACAAGCTCGTATTCGACGCCGGCGAACGAGAGCGAGCGGGCGGTATAAAGGCCGAGCGCGCGCAGGTCGCGGGCCAGCACCTCCATCGCCGCGACGCCGCCCGCCTCAATCGCCTCGACGAACTCGGCGCGCGTGACGAACGGAAAATCCTCGCCACCCCACAGGCCGAGTCGCTGGGCGTAGACAAGATTGTGGACGGTGGTGGCGCCGGTTGCCGAGACATAGACAACGCGCGCGTTCGGAAGCGCGTGCTGGAGGCGCAGGCCAGCACGGCCCTGCTGCGAGGCGGCGACGTCGCCGCGCTCGCCCTTGCCTCCGGCGGCGTTCTGCATGGCGTGCGCCTCGTCGAAAATGATCACTCCGTCGAAATCGGAGCCCAACCATTCGACGATCTGCCTGACCCTGGAAACCCTCTCTCCGCGATCGTCGGACCTGAGCGTAGCGTAGGTTAGAAATAGGATGCCTTCGCTGAGCGTGATCGGCTTGCCTTGCGGGAATCGCGACAGCGGCGTGACCAGCAAACGCTCCATGCCGAGTGCGCTCCAATCGCGCTGCGCGTCCTCCAGCAGCTTGTCGGACTTCGAAATCCAGACCGCCTTGCGGCGACCTTGCATCCAGTTGTCGAGAATGATCGCGGCGGACTCGCGACCCTTGCCGACGCCGGTGCCATCGCCGATCATGAAGCCCTGACGGAAGAGGACGCCGCTCTTGGCGTCGTCGGACGCGGCGGTCAGGACGTCGAACGTGGCGTCAACCGTCCACGCGCCGGCGAGATAGTTGGAATGCGCTTCGCCGGCATAGATGACGGTCTCTAACTGAGCGTCGGAAAGCAGCTCGCGGATCTTCTCCGGCAAGCGCGGCCGGTAGCTCGGCTTCGGCGGCGCTATGCTCGCCATGGCGGCCGACTGGACGAGCTGGGTCGGATGCGCCTGAGATCCGGCAATGTGGATTGCCTGAAGTCCGTATTCCTCATAGATGGAATCGGAGATGTGGCCGCCCTCGGCTGCCTGCCAATCGACGGTTTCGTATTCGAGCGGAATGCCGTCCGGCTCAGCCAGCGCGGCGGCTGGAGCAGCCTTCGCCGCCCGGTTCAGATAGCCGCGCACGGTGTGGGCGACGGCTGGCGCCGCGACCGGCACGGCGACGGACGGATCGACGTGCAGCCGGCCGGGCAGATGCGAGGCCAGCCAGCCGAGCAGCGTGGCGACGTCCGGCGCGATGCCCGGCGCGGCCGGAAACGCGGTCGGATCGTCGGCGGGCATCTTGTCGATGACGGTCAGCCGCGTGGCGATGGTCGTGCCGTGCTTGGCATAGACCGAGCCGTCGATGGCGGCCGAGAACACGACGCGGCCGCGTTCCTGCAGCCGGGCATAGGCCGAGGACCAGGCCGACGCATCGGGCGCGAAGTTCGCGCCGGTGATGGCGACGAGACGGCCGCCGGGAGCGAGACGCGCCAACGCCGAGGCAACATGGCGAAAGGCGGCGTCGGCCATGCGGCCTTCGACATTCGCCATGACCGAGAACGGCGGGTTCATCAGCACCACGGTCGGGACCACGGCCGGATCGAGATGGTCGTCGATCTGAGCCGCGTCGAAGCGCGTGACGGATAGGGCCGGAAAGAGGGAAGAGAGAAGCGAGGCGCGCGTCTCGGCCAGCTCGTTGAGCACGAGCGAGCTGCCGGCGATCTCGGCCAGGATGGCGAGGAGTCCGGTGCCGGCCGAGGGCTCCAGCACGCGGTCGGCCGGCGTGATCGCGGCGGCCGTCATCGCTGCAAGACCCAGCGGAATCGGCGTCGAGAACTGCTGGAAGGTCTGCGCTTCCTGCGAGCGGCGCGTGTGCGTCGGCATCAGGCCGGCGATCTTGACGAACTGCGGCAGGATCGCCGTCGGGTTGCCGACTTTACGGAAAAGCGGCTTTCCGTATTTGCGCAGAAAGAGGACGGTTGCGGCTTCGCAGGCGTCATAGGCCGTCTTCCAGTCCCATGCGCCGGCGGAGTCGGAAGCGCCGAAGGCAGCTTCCATCTTGCCGCGCAGGGTGGCGGCGTCGATGCGCTGACCGCGTTCGAGATGTGGAAGGAGGAGCTGCGCCGCGGCGAAGATCAAAGGCGCGCTGTCGGAATCGCTGACGAGCAGAAGCTGTGCGGCAGCGGGCAATGCCACCGATGCGGAAGTCATGGTCATGATGCGAACCTCGGGAGAGCGGGACGGGAGTGAGCCGCGCAGCGCTCTCTCTCGACCGCACTGGCTCACATCTGTCCCCGCCACGCTCTCGCTCTCAGATCATGGCGGTCGCCAACATGAAAAAAGCGCCCCACCGAAAGGCGGAGCGCTCGTGAAATTCAATCGATGGCCTGGAAGATCTCCGATGCCTCGGGATGTCCGTCGCACCAGGCATGCAAGCGATGGTAGCCTTCCACCAGATGGTCGGACTCAAATTGGAAGGAGAGATGTGAGAAGGTGAAGAGCGTGGCG
>JAFRJH010000321.1 GCA_017432385.1 Kiritimatiellia bacterium | reverse complement strand
GGACGGGCCGTCCGCTGCGCCGTCGGCGCAGCCGACCTCGTCGGCGGATGCGGGCTCGGCGGCGCGTCGGCCGAGTGACTCGCCACCCGCGGGCTTTTGTGCTATAATCTATGCCAAGCATGAGAAAAGGAATAATTCTTGCCGGCGGCGCGGGAACGCGCCTGCATCCGCTGACGCGGGTCGTGTCGAAGCAGCTCCTGCCCGTCTACGACAAGCCGATGGTGTTCTATCCGCTTTCGACGCTGATGCTCGCCGGAATCCGCGAGGTGCTCGTCATCTCCACGCCGACGGACCTCCCGAACTTCGAGCGGCTGCTCGGCGACGGATCCGACCTGGGCATGAAGTTCTCGTACAAGGTGCAGGAGACGCCGAACGGGCTCGCCCAGGCGTTTGTCCTCGGACGCGAGTTCCTCGGCGGCGACGACGCGTGCCTCGTCCTCGGCGACAACATCTTCTACGGCGCGAACCTCCCGTCGCTGCTCCGGTCCGCGGCGGCCAGCAGCGAGCCGACGGTCTTCGGATACCGCGTTAGCGATCCCGAGCGCTACGGCGTCGTCGAGTTCGACGCTTCGGGAAAGGCCGTCTCCCTCGAGGAGAAGCCGGCGAACCCCAAGTCCAGCTACGCCGTCGTCGGGCTCTACTTCTATCCGAACGACGTCGTGGAGAAGGCCGCCGCGCTCAGGCCGTCCGCCCGCGGAGAGTACGAGATCACCGACCTCAACCGCATGTATCTCGACGAGGGGCGCCTTTCGGTGGAGACGATGGGCCGCGGATTCGCGTGGCTCGACACCGGCACTCACCAGTCGCTTGCGGATGCGACGAACTTCGTCCGCGCCCTCGTCGACCGGCAGGGCCTGCAGATCGCCTGCATCGAGGAGATCGCATGGTCCAGCGGCTGGATCGACGACGCGAAGCTCAGGCGGCTCGCGGACGGATACGGCAAGTCCAGCTACGGCGCGTACCTCAGGAACCTCGTGAAAGGCATCTGAAAATGGCATATACCAAGCGCTGCATAGTGACCGGTGCGGCCGGCTTCATCGGCTCCGCGCTCGCGCGCCTGCTCCTGAGGGAGACCGGGGCGACGGTCCTCGTCGTCGACAAGCTCACCTACGCGGGCGTTCCCGAGTCCCTGAAGGAGGTCGGGCTGGATCCCGCGACGCTCGCTTCGTCCAATCCGCGGCTGTCGTTCCTCAAGGCGGACATCTGCGACCAGGCGGCGATGGACCGGGCCTTCTCCGAGTTCCGCCCCGACACGGTCTTCCACCTCGCGGCCGAGTCGCACGTCGACCGGTCGATCGACGGACCCGGCGAGTTCGTCCGCACCAACGTCGTCGGCACGGCGACGCTCCTCCAGTCCGCGCTCCGCTACTGGAGGACGCTCGACGAGGCCGGGCGCGCGGCGTTCCGCTTCCAGCACATCTCGACGGACGAGGTGTACGGCACGCTCGGCGAGACGGGCTTCTTCACCGAGAGGACCCCGTACTCCCCCCACTCGCCGTATTCCGCGTCGAAGGCGAGCTCCGACCACCTCGTCCGCGCCTGGCACGACACCTACGGGATGCCGACGCTGATCACGAACTGCTCGAACAACTACGGCCCCTACCACTTCCCCGAGAAGCTCATACCGCTCATCATCCTCAACTGCCTCGACGGGAAGCCGCTCCCGGTCTACGGCAAGGGCGCGAACGTCCGCGACTGGCTCTACGTCGAGGACCATGCGCGCGCCCTCCTGCTCGTGAACGAGAAGGGCGTCCCCGGCGAGACGTACAACGTGGGCGGACACAACGAGCGCACGAATCTCGAGGTCGTGAAGACCGTCTGCTCGATTCTCGACGGGCTCCGCCCGCGCGCGGACGGCGCGAAGTACGAATCGCTCATCACCTACGTCGCCGACCGCCCGGGCCACGACCTCCGCTACGCCATCGACCCTGCGAAGCTCATGGGGGAGCTCGGCTGGAAGCCGCGCGAGAACTTCGAGTCCGGCATACGCCGGACGGTGCAGTGGTACCTGGACAACGAGTGGTGGTGGGGTCCCATCCACTGCGGACGCTACTCGGGGGAGCGACTCGGCACCGGCAGGTGACCTTGACGCCCGGCGCATGAGGACGGCGCTTCTCCACTACTGGCTCACCAATATGCGCGGCGGCGAGAAGGTGCTCGCCGAACTCGCCGCCATGCTTCCGGACGCGGATGTCTTCACCCACGCCTTCGTTCCGGACAGCGTCCCGCCGTTCGCCGCGCGCCGCGTCCGCGAGACATTCATAGCGAGGCTTCCGTTCGGACGGCGACGTCCGCAGGCGTACCTCCCGCTGATGCCCCTGGCGTCGCGTTCGCTGAAGCTGGACGGCTACGAGCTGATCGTGTCCAGCGAGTCCGGCCCGATAAAGGGCGTCAGAAAGCCCAGGGACGCGTTCCACGTGTGCTACTGCCACACGCCGATGCGGTACCTCTGGGACATGCACGACGAGTACTACCGGGACGCAGGGCCGGCAGGGAAGGCGGCGATGCTTCTCTTCACCGGATTCCTCCGCCGCGCGGACCTCAGGAGCGCGGAGTCCGTGGACCGCTTCGTCGCGAATTCCGCCTTCGTGGCCGAGCGGATACGGAGAATCTACGGACGTGAATCCACGGTCGTGCATCCGCCCGTTGACGTGGACTTCTTCGCGTCCGCGGCGAAAGCGCCGCGGGAACCGTACTACCTCTTCGCCGGGGCCGACGTGAAGTACAAGCGCCTCGACCTCGCGCGCGCGGCTTGCGAGCGGATGGGGCGGCGGCTCGTCGTCGCCCGGGGCGTCTCGGACGAGGAGCTGCGCGACCTCTACGCCGGCGCGCGGGCCCTGCTGTTCCCGGGACTGGAGGATTTCGGCATCGTCCCCGTCGAGGCGCAGGCCGCCGGCACGCCGGTGATAGCGTTCGGGAGAGGCGGCGCGCTCGAGACCGTCGTCGACCGCGAGACCGGGCTGTTTTTCCGCGAGCAGACCGTGGATTCGCTCTGCGGGGCGATCGAGGAGTTCGAGTCGCTGTCCCTCGACCCGCTGCGCTGCCGGGAGAACGCGCGGCGCTTCGGCGCGTCCGCGTTCCGCGAAGGCATGGAGCGGGTGCTCCGCGCCCGGTGATCCACGGCGGCGGGCCCGGTTCCCGCAGGTCGGGACGGCGGGAGTTTGTGGGGATGGGGGGAGATGTGCTATACTATTTGCCTAAAACACGGAAAGGTGGATGCATGATGCTGAAGAAGTTGGCGTTTGCCTCGGCGTTGGTCGTGGCGGCGGTAGCGGCCGAGGCCGCTTACGTGCGCGGCGAGCTCGTCTGGAGGTTCGACTTCACGCCCGAGGAGATGGCGAAGCAGGGCCTGGACACGAAGCGCTTCGCCGCCGACGGAACAGGGTGCGCCTATCTCCCGGACGGAGGTCCGTCAGGAAAGGGCGCGATGGCGTTCAAGACCGTCGGGCTCGACAAGTCCGTGATGGTCTCCATCAAGGCCGACATCACGATGCCTGCGCTCGTGCAGGTCGAGGCGGACGTGCGCGGCGTTGACCTTGAGCGAGGGGAGAGGTCGAACTTCTCGTCGAAGGCCGTGTTCCAGTGCCGTTCGTCGAAGACCGGCAAGCTCACCCACGCCGCGCTCGCGTCGGAGGACGGGACGTTCGACTGGAAGACCTGGATCGGAGTGCGCGACTTCCCCGACGCGGCGCCTGGAGCAGGCGTCGTCATCGGGAGCGAGAAGTCCGCGGGCGAGTTCCGCGTCTCGTCCCTCAGGATCTACCGCGCGGAGGAGATTCCGGACGCGGATGTGAAGGCGCCGGAGAACAAGGCGGCCGCGGCGATTCCGCGCGGGCCGTTCGCGGGCGGGCGCCACAACCCGAAGGCGCTCAGGGGCGTGATGAGCGGCGGCGACATGGGCGAGGCGTCGATCAAGAACCTCGTTGGCTGGGGCGCGAACCTGGTGCGGCTCCAGATCGCCGTCGACAAGGGGCGCAGCATGGCGCCAGACGAGTACCTCGCGGCGCTTGAGAAGAAGCTAGACGAGTACGTCGCGATCGCGGACCGCTGCCACAGGAACGGAATCCGCGTCGTCATCGACCTTCACACCCCGCCGCCCGGCGGCGTCAAGGCAACGAAGAACGCCTCGAACATCCTGGAGAAGGGCTACGACACGACGGCGCTGCGCAAGGCGTGGCGCATCCTCATGGCGCGCTTCAAGGGCCACCCTGCCGTCATCGCCTACGACATCATGAACGAGCCGTGCTGCACGCCGGACGAGTGGCGGCGGATATTCCGCGAGGCCGTCGAGGACATCCGCAAGGTGGACGCGAAGACCTCCGTGGTGACGCAGTTCGTGGACACCTACTGGCCGAAGGAGATGAGGGTCGTCTACTCGCCCCACTTCTACTCGCCCCACCAGCTCACGCACGCCAGCGTGGGCTCGTACTCGGGCATCAGGTGGAGCTACCCCGGCTACATCAACGGCGTCTACTGGGACAAGGAGCAGATGCGCGTCGCGCTCAAGCCGTGGATCGACTTCCAGCGCGCGCACCCCGGCACCCGCATCCTCGTCGGCGAGTTCAGCTGCATACTCTGGTCGAAGGGCGCGGACAAGTACATCCGCGACGCGATCGAGATCTTCGAGGAGTACGGATGGGACTGGTGCTACCACGCGTACCGCGAGTGGCAGGCGTGGGACGTCGAGTACACGCACGTCGGCGACTACGTGCCCAGGAAGTGGGTCAAGGCGACGACGGACACCGACCGCAAGAAGGAGCTCCTGAAGGGGCTTTCGTACAACGGCCGCAGGTAGCTCGGCGCGCCTTTCCAGCAGGAATATGTGCAGGTGTCGTACAATCAACCGAACGAGGACTGTCATGGATGACTTTCGCAGACTGGGGATGTGCGCGGTGGCGGCGGCGATTGCCGCGGGAACGGCCATTGCGCGCGATTTCGACATACGCGACTGCGGCGCCGTCGGAGACGGGAAGACGCTCAACACGTCCGCCATCCAGAAGGCGATCGACAGATGCTCGGCGGAGGGCGGCGGAAGGGTCGTCGTCGAGGGCGGCACGTACGTGACGGGGACGGTGATCCTCAGGAGCGGCGTCGAGCTGCACGTCGAGGCGAACGCCGTGGTCATGGGCTCGCCGGACTGGCGGGACTGGAAGGACCAGCCCGACGCGCGGCACATCGACACCTACATGTGCCCGCGGCACCGCAGCGCGGCGCTGATCTTCGCGGACGAGGCGGAGAACGTCGCCATCACCGGGCGCGGAACGATCCACGGCAACGGCATGGCGTTCGTGGAGAAGGATCCGTCGAGCGCGTCCGGCCAGCTGAGGAGGCGCCTCGGGATCGACAAGTCTCCGCCGCGGCTCGTCCTCTTCGCCGGCTGCCGCCGCGTCAAGGTGCTCGACGTGAACATCAGCTACCCGCCCGCCGGGTGGAGCTTCTGGGTGCACGACTGCGACGACGTCGTCTTCGACCGCGTGAGCATAGTGGTGGACGTCGACTTCCCCAACGCGGACGGCATCCACGTGAACTGCTCGCGCGACGTGAGGATATCGAACTGCGACATCGAGACGGGCGACGACTCGATCATCGTGCGCGCGAACAGCGCCTCGCTGAAGGAGAACAAGCCATGCGAGAGGGTGTCCGTCGTGAACTGCAACCTAAGGTCCTACTCGAGCGGCGTCAGGATCGGCTGGACCAACGACGGCGTGATCAGGGACTGCACGTTCTCCAACCTGACGATCAGGGATTCCGTGTGCGGAATCGGGCTTCTGCTGCCGTACGGGGGCGGCCGCGAGAAGTTCTCGGACCAGGGGCGCGAGGCCACGCTGGTCGAGAACCTGTCGTTCTCCAACATCGTGATGGACCGAATCTACGCGCGCCCGGTATACGTGGAGATAACCACCAACGAGACGACCAGGGTGGAGTCGGTGCGGAACCTCAGGTTCACGAACGTCACGTCGCGCGGCCTCATGCCGCCGATGGTGTCCGCTCCGCGTCCTGGCGTCGTGCGTGACGTCTTCTTCTCCGACTGCAGGTTCGAAATCGACCCCGCGGGGAAGACCGCCTACAGGAACGGCGGCGAAGTCGGGTTTGCCTTCTGCCAGCGCTTCGAAGGGCGCGAGCACGGCAGGAACGTCGAGAACATGGTCGAGAAATGAGGAGGACGTGGAAATGAAGACGGCTATGTGCGCACTATGCGCGGCGCTGGCGGGGCTTGCGTTCGGCGCGGCGGCGGAATACGACGTGGCGGCCTACGTGTGGCCGGCTTACCAGCCGGAGCCGCGCTGGAAGGAGCTCGGCATTTTCGGCGACGGGAAGGGCGAGTGGCAGAACCTCTACGAGGCGACGAAGCGGCAGGCCTGCGACAATCAGGGCGTCAGGCCGCTCTGGGGCTACGAGGACGAGTCCAACCCCGTCGTTGTCGCGCGCAAGATCGACGCGGCGACGGCCTCGGGCGTCAACGTGTTCATCTACGACTGGTACTGGTACGGCGGGAGGCCTTTCCTCGAAGACGCGCTCGACAAGGGTTTCCTCGGCGCGAAGAACTGCGGACGGATGAAGTTCTTCGTCATGTGGGCCAACCACGACGTGAACGGCCTCTGGAACAACAAGATGTCCACAGCGGACGGGAAGAACGACGTGATATGGCCGGCGAAAGTGTCCGACGACGACTTCGCGAAGATCGTCGACAGGTGGATGACGATGTACTTTTCCCGCCCGAACTACTACAGGATCGGCGGAAAGCCGGTTCTCTCCATCTACGACATCAAGGGCTTCGTGGACTGGGAGGGGCTGGACAAGGCGAAGAAGCGCCTCTCGCATCTCCGCGACCGCGCGAAGTCCGCCGGGTTCCCGGGTGTCCATCTCCAGGTGGTCGGCGGGTACTTCATGGCGTCGCTGAGGGGATCGCTGGCGGAGCTCGGCGTCGACTCGTTCACGAGCTACAGCTGGAACGACGGGACCTGGAACCGCATCAACGACAGGTCCAAGCCCGAATGCACCTATCCGGAATGGAGCGAGATGTCCTTCGGGTTCTGGGACAGGTACAGGGACCAGGCCAGGGGCTTCGGCGCGGTGTTCTTCCCGAACATCACGGTCGGGTGGGACACGAACGCGCGATATCCGGTTGCAGAGACCCGCCGGATAGTGCGCAACCCCAATCCCGCCGACTTCGAGCGGGCCGCCCGCCGCGTCAAGGCCTGGGCGGACGCGACCATCCCGGCTTCCATGCCGAAGCTGATCACGGTCAACTCCTGGAACGAGTGGACCGAGGGGAGCTACCTCGAGCCCGACGACCGGTTCGGCTACGGCTTTCTCGACGCGATCCGGGCGGTGTTCCTGGCTCGATAGCAGGAGACCGCACGCCCGCTGGGCCCCGCGGCGGCGTCCTGCCGCGGCAGAAGGCGGTGGCTTTGCCCCACCCCTCGATTGAGGGGTTGCGGGGCAAGTTCTTTTTCTATATAATGCGGCTGTAACCTCGTAAATCCTTTAACCTCGTAAATCCTTCGGGGTTAAAACGAAAAAAGGTCGCATGCATATGAAGACAAGACTGTTTGGCGCTCTTGCTCTCGTGATCTGCGCTGTTGACGCGTTCGCCGACCATACGGAAACCACCTCCGCGCCGCGGGTTCCGTTCCACCGCGGCATGGGATTCGCCCTGTACACCACCGGCGCGCGCACGGAGCTGACCGACCCGTCGACGTACACCGGCCTGGCCGAGAAGGGGTTCGACTACGTGCGCCTCCCCGTCGACTTCCGCAAGTGCTCGAGCTACAGCAGCGGCACCGGGGTCTGCACGCTCAACGAGAACACCACGACGACCACAAGCGGCGGATGGTGGAGCCAGACGACGACCGTCCTCGGCTTCTCGTCGTTCGACGCGGCGATCGACAACGCCGAGGCGGCCGGGCAGTACTTCGTCCTCGGGCTCGGCAACTGGAGCGACCTCGACCCGACCAACGAGAGCCAGCGCAAGCAGTTCAAGGCGACGTGGAGGGCGGTCGCCGAGCGCTACGCCCACCGCTCCAACAGGCTCGTCTTTGAATTGCTCGAAACTAGCTCCGTAAACAATGCCGACAACACGAAGATAGCCAAGTTCAACTCGCTCCAGAGAGAGACGATTGCGGTTATCCGCGAGACGAACCCGACGCGGCTCGTCCTCTTTGCCACGGCCGACGACGGCAATCCGTACATGCTGCTGAAGGACAGCACTTCCGTGTCGCCGCCTGCAGACGACAACAACGTCGCCGTCTCCATATTCAGCTACCACCCGCTCGAGTTCAGCAACCAGGGCTACCAACAGGTGCGCCTGACGTCCAGCCATATCAGCACTCTCAACTATGGCCTCGGCGAGACGAAGAAGTACAGGGATAACAGGGGCATCCCCGTCGTCATCACCGAGTTCGGCGTGAACCACACCCGCGCCGACCACGGCGACGTGACCAACTTCATTTCGAGGATTACGCGCTACTGCGAGCAGAACGACATCCCCTGGTCGCCGTACATGTACTACTCGGCCAACAACGCGAAGAACTGCTGCAACAGCGACGGCTCGCTCATCGACTACATCCGGGCGGGGCTCTTCGCAGAATGCGCGGCGGTCGACGACTTCGATCCGGCGAGCTACGAGAAGGCGATCGAGATCACGTTCCCCGGGTATTCCGGGACGACGGCGCTCGCGAACTTCCCGGTTCTCGTGAAGCTCTCGGAGGACGAAATATACGGCTTCCACTACTCCGACTTCAAGAGGGGGAACGGGAGAGACCTCTGTTTCACCGACGTGAACGGGAACCTCCTAGCGCACGAGGTCGACACTTGGAACCCGTCCGGCGAGTCGACTGTGTGGGTCAAGGTCCCGTCGCTCACGGCGACCACCAAGATCATAGCACGCTACGGATGCACGAAGCCAGTCGTCCCGAAGGTCGAGAGCGTGTGGGACTCCAGCTACGTCGGCGTCTGGCACATGGGCGAGCAGAAGCTGCCCCTCGCGGACTCGACCGGCGTCTCGCGCGACATTACGTCCGCCGACGGAACGGACATCGGGTACGGCTCGTCAGGCGCAGTCGGCAACGCCGTCGACTTCGGGGCGATGAATTCGTCGCGCAGCGTCAACGCCGACGACCACGATGCGCTCGACGGATTCGCGAAGATAACGGTCGAGGCGTGGACGAGGCAGAGCGTCCACTCTGCGAACTCCGGCATCGTCTCCAAGCGCAACTACAGCGGAAGCAACGGGAGCATGTCCTACTACATGTACGACGCCGGCGGGACCACGGCCATGTGCTATTCGCACGACGGCGGTTCCATCGTCTCCGCGGGCGTCGAGCTCCAGCCCGTGCTGGGCGAGTGGAACCACCAGGCGTACACGCTCGACTCCACCTCGGCGTCGTCCAACTCGAAGGGATACCTGAACGGCGCGCTCAAGGGTACCGGCAGCGTCTCGTGCCCGGGCGGCATCTTCGCCGGCGCGGGCGAGCTGCACATCGGCAACCTGCACTCCGGGAACGCGGCGAACTTCCCCGGGTCCGTCGACGAAGTGCGAATCTCCAGGTGCGTCCGGTCGGCGGACTGGATCAAGGCGAGCTACGAGACTGTCATGAAGAGCCGCTTCGCCAACTACGCCGTGATGGGGTCCGACGGACACAACCCGACGCTTTACGTGGACGTTGACGGCGGGGCGACGAAGACGCTCGCCGACGAGCTTGAAGAGTGGACGCTCTGCCTCGTCCACGCCTCGACCGTTATCTTCGCGAATCCGTCGAGCGCATCGTGGTCGTCGGCGTTG
>JAFRJH010000320.1 GCA_017432385.1 Kiritimatiellia bacterium | reverse complement strand
GGCCATCCTCGCCTCGCAGCGGGCGGACGGCAGCTGGACGAACGACTTCATAACCCGCCAGAACGCGGCGGCGCTAAGGCGCGGGGAGTCCGCCGCGGCGAAGGTGGCGTACCGCCGGGCCGTCCGCTACCTGCGCTCCCGCGGCCTCTCGCCGCTCTCCGACGAGGAGCTCCGCGACCGCGGCGAATCCGCCGCTCGCGTCCTCGCGAAGACCTGAGGGCGAGGGAGCCCCGCCGGGTGCGGTCCCGGCTTTTTTGGTATAATGGCACGCAACACATGAAAACGATCCGTACAGCTGTCGTCGCCGCGGTCGCGGCGCTCGCGGTCGCGCGCTGCGGCGTCGCCGCCAACGCGCACATGCAGAACGCCCGCAATTCGCCGGAATGGTTCACGCGCGGCGTGATGTACCAGATACAGATCCGCTCGTTCACCCCCGAGGGGACGCTCGCGGCGGCGGCGGAGAGGCTGCGGTACCTCAGGGACCTCGGCGTCACCATCGCGTACCTGGTGCCGGTCATGAAGATGGACGACGACATGGACCGCCGCTTCTGGAGTCCGCGGCAGATAAAGAGCGGGTTCGACAACCCCAGGAACCAGTACCGCATCGCGGACTACTTCCACGTGGACCCGGAGTACGGCACGGACCAGGACCTCCGCGACTTCTGCGACAGGGCGCACGGACTCGGGCTGAAGGTCGTCTTCGACCTCGTGTACCTCCACTGCGGCCCGACGGCGCCGTTCCTGAAGGAGCATCCCGACTTCACCTGGTGGAACGAGGACGGCACCGTGAAGCCGGGCCCGTGGACCTTCCCGAAGCTCAACTTCGCGAACCCGAAGCTCAGGGAGTACCTCGTCGGCAACATGAAGTACCTGGTCGGGCGGTACGGCGCGGACGGATTCCGCTGCGACGTCGGCGACGGCATTCCCCTCGACTTCTGGTGCGACGCGCACGACGCGATCGACGCGCTTCCCGGAGCGGGCAGGGTCCTGCTCTGCGAGGGCTTCACGGTATGCGACCAGTACAAGGGCTTCGACGCCGACTACGGCTGGTTCCCCGGGCTGGACGCGCGGACGGTGCGCGGTGCGTGGGCCGACCGCGAGGCTAAGTGCCCGGTCGGCTCCCGCTTCGTGAACCACTACGAGAACCACGACATCGCGACGGACCTGAGGCCGCGGCGGGAGAAGGCGTGGGGCCGCGACGCGATCGACCAGGTCCTCGTCTGGATGTTCACGATCGACGGCGTGCCGATGCTCTTCTCGGGGAACGAGCTTGCCGACGCGGACGAGCGCCACTCCATGTTCGGCAGGACGCCCATGGACTGGTCGCAGCTGGAGCGCGAGCCGGGCAGGGGCCGCCACGCCCTCGTGAAGCGCCTGGCGGAGATCAGGCGCGGCATTCCGGCGTTCACGGACCTGAACGGCGCCGAGGGGCTTTCGTGGCTCGACACGACGGCCGCCGGATCCGTCACCGCGTTTGTGCGGCGCGAGAGCCCGGGGAAGGACGGCGGCTCCGGTGGCGCCGTCGGTCGGGCGGCGGTCATAGTCGTGCAGAACTGGACGACGAACGCGGTGTCCTGCGAGGTCTCGTTCAAGGTGCCTCCGCCGAAGCTCGCGTCGTATCTCGCGGCGGACAGGACGGACCGCGACGTGAAGGGCGCGATATCGGCGGCCCCCGTGTACGCCAAGGACGCGAGGTTCGCCTCCCCGGCCGGCTTCGAGCTCGGCCCGTGGGGGTGCTGGATATCCAGGATAGAGCCGCCGTCAGCGCCCGCCGCAGGCGCGGTCCGCTAGACGCGCCGTTCCCGCCGCGCACCCTTTCGCGGACCGCCGATTTATGGTATAATTCACGAAATTTTCCGAGGTGTATCATGACATTGGCAGAACTCGAGAATGCGAAGGCGGAGAGCCTGAAGGAGATCGCGGCGGCGGCAGACGCGGCGGCCGTGGAGGCGCTTCGCGTCAGGTATGTGGGCCGGAACGGCTCGATCCCCGCGCTCATCAAGGCGATGAAGGACGTCCCCAAGGAGGAGCGCCCCGCCTTCGGCAAGGCCGTGCAGGCCTGGCGCGCCGAGGTCGAGGCCGCGCTCGCCGCGAAGGGCGGCGGCGCGTCGTCCGAGAAGAAGGTCGACGCCGACCTTACGCTCCCCGGGCGCTGGTGGCGCCTCGGCGTGAAGCACCCGCTCTCCCGCGTCGTCGAGGAGACCGCGGCGATCTTCGGCAGGCTCGGCTTCACGGTGGCCGACGGCCCGGAGCTCGAGAACAGGTTCAACAACTTCACGGCGCTCAACACGCCGCCGCACCATCCGTCGATGGACCGCAGCGACACGTTCTGGTTCGGCGAGGACTGCCTGCTGAGAACGCAGACCTCCCCCGTCCAGATAAGGACGATGATGGCGAACAAGCCGCCGGTCCGCGTGATCTGCCCCGGGCGCACGTTCCGCCGCGACACGACGGACGCGACGCACTCGGCGAACTTCCACCAGATCGAGGGCCTCTACGTCGACACGAAGCCGGTGAGCCTCGCCGACCTGAAGTCCGTGCTCGCCTACTTCGCGAAGGAGATGATGGGCGACGGCGTGACGGTGAGGTTCCGCCCCCACTTCTTCCCGTTCACCGAGCCGTCCGTCGAGGTCGACTTCACCTGCCACGTCTGCAAGGGCAAGGGCTGCGGCGTGTGCAAGCAGTCCGGCTGGATCGAGGTCGCCGGCGCAGGCATGGTCGACCCGCGCGTCTTCAGGCACGTCGGCTACGACCCCGAGCAGGTCTCCGGCTACGCGTTCGGCTTCGGCGTCGAGCGCATCGCGATGATCAAGTACGGCATACCGGACATCCGGTGGCTCTACGAGAACGACGTCAGGTTCCTTGAGCAGCTCGGCTGAGCCGGCCGGGATCGCCCTTTCGGGAAAGGAGGTGCGGCATGATGTCCATCTACAAGTGGGAGTGCGGCGGGCTCAGGGAGACGCCGGACTTCGCGCCGTCCTGCTGGATCAACCTCACGGAGCCGACGACGACGGAGCTTGAGAGGGTCCTCTCGTTCTCGAACGTCCCCCGCGACTTCCTGACCGACCCCCTCGACTGCGACGAACGTCCGCGCTTCGACTACGAGGACGACGAGGAGGCCAGGGCGGTGAGCGCGTACATGCTCATCATCCACGTGCCGTGCCCCGTCGACGACGAGGAGGTCTCGCCGTACCGCACGGTCCCTCTCGGCATCATCCTCTTCGGCCAGTCGGTCATCACGGTCTGCAGCACGCGCACCCCAGTGACGACCGCCTTCCTCGACCAGATACGCCGCGTCTGCCCGCCGTCGAACAGGTACAGGTTCGCGTTCCGGCTCCTGTGGCACGGCGGGGTCCTCTTCCTGCGCTACCTCAACGACATCCACCAGCGCTCGCTCGCGCTCGAGGACGAGCTCCACGAGTCGATCTCGAACGAGTTGATACTGAAGCTGCGCAAGATAGAGCAGACGTTCGTCTACTTCACCACGTCGCTCAAGGCCGACACGATCGCGCTCGCCCGCGCCAACACGGCGCGCCAGCTCACGCTCTCCGACGACGACCGCGACCAGCTCGAGGACGCGATGGTCGAGTACCAGCAGGCGCTGGAGACGGCGCAGATCCACGCGAACATCCTGAACGGCACGCTCGACACCTTCGCGTCGCTCATCAACAACAACCTGAACAACGTGATGAAGTATCTCACGGTCGTGACGATCCTTCTGTCCGTCCCGACGCTCGTCGCGTCCATCTACGGCATGAACATCGGGCTGCCGTTCCAGGACAACGCCCACGCCTTCATGATAGTGATGGGCTTCTCGGGCGTGCTCGCCGTCCTGATCGGCGTGATATTCTTCGTCCTTTCGAAAAAGCGCGTCTTCTGAGGGGTCCGTGGCATGATAGCGTACGTCAGGGGCGTTCTCGCCGAGAAGGACACGGGGCGCGTCGTCGTCGAGGCGGGCGGCGTCGGCTACGAGCTGCTGATCCCGGTCTCCACGTTCGACAGGCTCCCCAGGACGGGCGAGGATGTGAAGCTCCTGGCCTGGCACTGCGTCCGTGAGGACGACGAGGCCCTGTTCGGCTTCGCGACCGCCGCCGAGCGCGAGATGTTCCTCAAGCTCACGCAGGTGAGCGGCGTCGGACCCAAGATCGCGCTCGCGATACTCTCCGGTTCCTCGATAGGCGAGCTCTCGCTGGCGATAGCGGGCGGGAACGCGAAGCGCATCTCGTCCATAAAGGGCGTCGGAAGGAAGACGGCCGAGAAGATATGCGTCGAGCTCAAGGACAAGGTGAACGCGATCGAGGCGCTTGCGGCGACGTCGCGCCGCGGCGAGGCGGGTTCGCGCGCGCCTGTCGCCCGCGACGCCATCCTGGCGCTCGCCGAGCTCGGGTTCGGCGAGGAGG
>JAFRJH010000319.1 GCA_017432385.1 Kiritimatiellia bacterium | reverse complement strand
GAACTCGTTGGCGTCGATGTTCGCAAGGCCGAACTGCGCGCCGGCCGAGACGCTCTTGTTCCAGTTGACCACGCCGAGCTGCGCGCCCGTGAGCGTGCCGACGTAGTTGACGGCCGCGACCTGCAGACCCTTGAAGACGCCGTGGTCCGAGTTGCCGAGGCCGCCGAGCTGCAGGCCCGTCGCATTGCCGTTCACGACGTTGCCGAGGGCGCCGAGCTGCACGCCCGTCATGTCGCTCTCGGTCCAGTTGAAGGACTGCGCGGCGAGGCCGACGAACTTGTCGCGGCAGCGGCTCGCGAAGCCGAGGTCGACGCCGTAGACGCCGAAGCTCTGGCCGAACAGGAGGTTGAGCCTCAGACCGTAGACGTTCCAGTTGGACTGCGGCAGGGATATCGGATCCGCAAGGCAGATCTCGAGCGGGGTGCCGGGATGCTCCTCGGAGCTGTAGAGGTCGCGACCGCACGCGACGCCTGCTGCAATGGCCGAAACAAGAACGAGACTGAGCTTCTTCATCTATATGCCTCCTTAGGGCCTGGCGGCGGGTCCATCCCGACGCAACGGTATTATTCTCTCATATAATCGGCGGAATTTCAACCCCAAATTGAGGGATTGACGACATACCCGGTCAGCACCCGGCCAGGAGCTCCGTTATCGCGGCGACCGCGTCCGCCGGGGGGACCACGCGCGTCTTCGACTTGTCCTCGCGGCGAAGCTTCACCTCGACACCGCCCTTCTCGAGTCCCTTCGCGCCGACGACGACGCGCACCGGGAAGCCGATGAGGTCGGCGTCCTTGAACTTGACTCCGGGCCGCTCGGAGCGGTCGTCGACGATGACGTCGACGCCGGCGGATTCCAGCGCCGACTCCAGCTCGTCCGCGACCCCCGCAACCTCGGCGCGGTCAGGGTCCAGAAGGCAGATGCAGACCTGGTACGGCGCCACGGAGGCGGGCCAGACAATGCCGTCCCGGTCGTGGCTCTGCTCGATGACCGCCTGGACGGTGCGGCTGACTCCGATTCCGTAGCAGCCCATCACCATCGTCTTCTCCTCGAGGCTGTCGTTCTTGTAGACCGCCCTGAACGCATCGGTGTACTTCGTGCCCAGCTTGAACACGTGCCCGACCTCGATGCCGCGCTTGATGACGAGCGGCTTCCCGCACTTTGCGCAGATGTCCCCGTCGCGGACGACGACGAGGTCCGCGTAGTCCCCGGCCTTTATCGCCGTGTCGCGGTCGAGGTCGACGTTCCTGATGTGGTGGTCGTCCCGGTTCGCGCCGGTGATGCACCCCCTGGCGCCGCGCAGCTCCTGGTCGGCGACGATGCGGAGCGTCGCGTCGGCGGGCCCGACCGGCCCGACGGACCCCGCGTTGGCCCCAGTGGCGGCAAGGACGGTGTCGTAGTCGGCGAGCTCCACCTTCTTCGCGTCGAGGAAATGCCTCAGCTTGACCTCGTTGACATCGCGGTCGCCGGGAACGCACACCATCACGGGCCTGCCGTCGGCGACATACACGAGCGACTTGACGAACGCGGATCCTGGGACGCCCATGAACTTCGAGACCTCGTCGATCGTCTTCGCGCCGGGCGTCGGCACGGTCTCCATCTCGCCGCACGGCGCGTCGTCGCGGGCGGCGACCCTGCGTTCGGCCTTCTCGAGGTTGGCCGCGTAGCCGCAGCCGTCGCAGAACGCGATCCCGTCCTCGCCCGCGTCCGCGAGCACATGGAACTCGTGGCTGAACTTGCCGCCGATGTCGCCGGTGTCGGCCTCCACGGGGTACGCCTTGAGCCCGCAGCGGGCGAACACGCGCCTGTAGGCGTCGAACATGGCCATGTAGCTCGCGTCCGCGGCCTCGAGCGACGTGTCGAACGAGTACGCGTCCTTCATCAGGAACTCCTTCGAGCGCATGAGCCCGAAGCGCGGACGGATCTCGTCGCGGAACTTCCACTGTATCTGGTACACGGTCACGGGAAGCTGGCGGTACGAGCTGACGATCCCCTTCACGACCTCGGTGACCGTCTCCTCGGCGGTCGGGCTCATCGCGTAGTCGTGCTGCGCGCGGTCCTTAACGCGGAACATGCCGGGACCCATGGACTCCCAGCGCCCCGAGGTCTTCCAGAGCTCGGCCGGCTGGAGGATGGGCATCACGATCTCGAGCGCTCCGGCGCGGTCCATCTCCTCGCGCACTCTCCTCTGCACCTTGTTGAGCGCGCGCATGCCGAGCGGCAGGTACGTGTAGAGGCCGCCGGCGAGCTTCTTCATGAGCCCCGCGCGCACCATGAGCTTGTGAGAGTCGATTTCGGCGTCGCCCGGGTCCTCCCGGAGCGTCTGGATGAGAGATTTAGTCCATTTCATGGGGCATATTATACCATAGTTGCGCTCGTTGCGGCGTCGCGGCGGATTCGCCGCGGCGTCCGCGGCCCGGACCGCGGGCGGGCTCAGCTGGACGCCGGGGAGACCCTCTTCTCCTCGTCGCGGTTCAGGACCTCGACCAGGAACGGGGCGTGTCCGCCTCGGCAGAATATGCCGTGGATGGCATCGGGGCCGTCCGACGCTATGACGTCCTTCACAAGCCGTATCATCGCCCTGGTTATGCGCAGCCCCGGTATGAACACCGGGATGCCGGGCGGATACGGCACGAGGAACTGCGAGGCGATGCGCCCCTCCGACTCCTCGAGCGGCACGAGCTCGCCGTCGCAGAGCGCCGCGTCGCGCGGCAGGACCTCCGCCTGGACCGACACCGCATCCAAGACCTGCCGCGCCGCGCCGAAGCCCGCGGACGGAGCGCCGATGAGGCCCTTGAACTGGCGGCATACGCGGAAGAGGTACTCGAAGTGCTCCTCGACCGTCCCGGCCGTCACGAGGAAGAGTATCGTGGTCGGGCTCGCCTTCTCCCACTGGATGTGGGCCTTGAGAAGCGCCTTGCGGAATGTCGCGCACGCCCGCGCGGACCTGAGCATCAGCACGATCTTGAGCGGGTCCTTCATGTAGCCCGCCGCGCGCCAGTCCACGCCGGCGCCCGCGATCTCCTCGAGCCCCGCGAAGCAGCGGTTCTCGGGCTTGCCGCACTCGTCCGCTACGCGCTTGCGGAAGGCCGCCGCCCAGCGGATGCGCTCGTCGATGAGCTTCAGACCCTCGAGCCGCATCTGCACTCCGGCGACGTCGAGCGCCGCGAGGAACGGATAGTGCGGCGAGGTCGAGTGCCAGTAGCGCAGTATCTCGTGCAGGTCGTGCGAGAACTTCTCGTAGCTCCCGCGCCCGTGCAGCGAGAAGCGCTTCCTGAGCCAGCGGAACGCCGGGGACGAATCCTCCTCCAGCAGCTGCTTGAACCTCGTCGAGACATGGACCATCGAAGCCTGCGAGAACGCCGCGAGCGTCTTGTGGGTCGACTGCACCGAGAAGTGCGCGCCGCACGTCTCGTTGACGGCGTTGTAGCGCACCGCGGCGCCCCTGCCGCGCCCGAATGTGTAGTAGGGGTGGAAGTTGAGGTACGCCGCCCACGCCTCGTCCGCGTAGAAGAGGACCCCGGCCCTCTCGCACTCCCGCGCGATCTCCCACACCGGATAGAGGACGCCCTCGTAGGTGCACGTCGTGAGGATGAGGATGCGCGGACGGCGCGCCGCCTCGGACTGGAGGGTGCGGCGGATGTCCTCCAGCGACACCGGGCCCCACACCCCGAGCGCCGCGTTCCAGCGCGCGGGAAGGTAGCGCGGCACCGCGCCGGAGGTGACGACCGCGTGGTGGACGCTCTTGTGGCAGTTGCGGTCGACGAGCACCGTCTCGCCCGGGCGGAGAAGCGTCATGAGCATCGCCTTGTTGGAGGTCGACGTGCCGTTCGTCACGTACCGGCTCTGGGCGGTGCCGAATATCTCGCTCGTCAGCTTCTGGGCCTCCGACAGCGGCGTGTGCGCCTCGGGGCTGGAGAGGTCGCCAAGCGACTCTACGGACACCGACAGGTCCGTCCTGAAGATCGTCCCGCCGAACGCCTCGAAGAACCCGCGGAGGAACGGCGAGTTGGAGAACGCGCGCCCGCCGTTGTGCCCGGGGGTGTGCCAGTTCGTCCCCGCCTTCACCTTCACGTACTGCCTGAGGGCGGTCGAGAAGCGCGGCATCCAGAAGCTCTTGAAAAGATGGACGAGCCGCTCGTGGTACTTCGCGGGATGCTCGAAGACGAGCGCAGCCTTCTTCGTCCAGCGCCTCGCCGGCAGCGGCACGTCCGCGTGCCCGGGCCTCGTCAGCACGACCTTGGGGACGGTCGGGAAGTAGAGCTTCATCCAGTTCCTGAGCGACATGCCCTCCAGCTCGGCGCCGAACAGGTCGTCGTCGATCAGGAACAGGCAGCAGGCGCGCCCGAGCTCCGTGAGGACGGCGCGCGGGCCGTCGCTCGTGAACAGTCCCTTCGCGAGCTGCGCGGTGTCGTTGGCCGTGACGAGCCTAAGCGGCGGATAGTCGAGCGCGCCGTTCGAGTCGAACGTCTCGCGGCAGAAGTCGCGGAAGGCGTCCGTAAGCCCGTACTCGACGACCGGCAGGCGCTTCGCGTCGAAGCGGCAGGCGCGGTGCAGGTAGAATACCGTCAGGTTCCTTACCATCTCCGGCGAGCCCCCTACCTCGCTATGCGCACGCGGCGCCCCTCGACGCGGCAGCGCCCGGCGGCGAGAAGGCGAAGAGCCTCGGGAAACGCGATGTGCTCCTGCTCCTGGATGCGCGCGTGGAGCGTCTCGGGCGTGTCGTCCTCGAGGACGGGAACCGCCTTCTGGACGATGATAGGGCCGGTATCGGTGCCCGCGTCGACGAAATGCACCGTGACGCCGGCGACCTTGCATCCGTAGTCCAGGGCCTGCGTCCAGCTGTGCACGCCCGGGAAGGCGGGGAGGAGCGCCGGATGGATGTTCAGCACGCGCATCGGGAACGCCGCGAGCAGCCCGGGCTTGACGATCCGCATGAAGCCCGCGAGGACCACGGTGTCCACACCGGCCTCCCTGAGGAGCTCGATGCAGCGGTCCTCCGCCGGCCCCTCGAGCTTGGTCTTCCACGGCGCGCAGTCGAGGTACCGGCACGGTATGTTGTGCCTCTTCGCGCGGTCGAGTATCTTCGCGTCCGCGACGTCGGCGAGGACGAGTCTCACGTCCGCGTCGAGCGTCCCCGCCTCGATCGCGTCGACTATGGACTGCATGTTCGAGCCGGAACCCGAACCCAGCACTCCGAGATGTAGCTTGCTCATGCGCGAATTATAGCATAATCCACGGGCCCGCGTCACAAGGTCACGCCGTCCTTGAAGATCGCTATCCCCTGCGCGCCGGACATCTCGTTCTTCGCCTTTTCGCCCGAGGCGACGGCGAGGACCTTCTTCGCGAAGTCCTCGACATCCGGATTCGACATCGCGTTCCAGTCGATCCAGTTCGGCTTGTTCCTCGCGAGCGCGTCGTTCGTCGCGACCTTCAGGGTCGGCACGACGCACCCGAACGGCGTGCCGCGTCCGGTCGTGAAGAGGATGAGATGGCATCCCGCCGCCGCGAGGACCGTCGACGCGACGAGGTCGTTGCCCGGGCCCGTCATCAGCGAAAGGCCGTGCGCCTTCACGCTCTCGCCGTAGAGCAGAACGTCCTCGACGGGCGAGGAGCCGCCCTTCTGGACGCAGCCGAGCGACTTGTCCTCGAGCGTGGTGATCCCGCCCGCCTTGTTGCCGGGCGAGGGGTTCTCGTAGCACACCTGGTTGTGCGACGTGTAGTAGTCCTTGAAGTCGTTGATCATCTTGACGCACTTGTCGAAGACGCTGCGCGTGCGGCAGCGCTTCATGAGAAGCGTCTCCGCGCCGAACATCTCCGGCACCTCGGTGAGCACCGTCGCGCCGCCGCGCGCCGCGAGCCAGTCCGAGAAGCGCCCGACGAGAGGGTTCGCCGTAAGGCCCGAGAAGCCGTCCGAGCCGCCGCACTTCAAGCCGACGACAAGCTCCGAGACCGAAACGGGGACGCGTTCCTTCGGACGCGCCGCGTCGAGTTCCTTGATGAGCGCGAGGCCCTTCTCGTATTCGTCGCCAGGGTCCTGCGCCTTGAGGAATCGAATGTTCAGCCCGATCTTGGATCCGTCCTGATCCTCCGGCGCGAGCCCGAGTCGCCCCTTGAACGACTCAAGCGTGTTGTTCTCGCAGCCCAAGGAGACGACAAGCACTCCGCCGGCGTTCGGATGGCGGCAGAACTGCGCGAGCATGTTTGCCGTCGTCTCGTGGTCCTTGCCGAGCTGCGAGCAGCCGTAGGGATGGGTAAGCGCGAGGCCGCCGCACGAGGCGGCGAGGCGCTCGGCGAGGCGGTTGACGCAGCCGACGAGCGGTATCACCCAGATGTCGTTGCGCACTCCCACGCGTCCGTCGGGATGGCGGTAGCCTTCGAAAACCGGCATTTCATGGTAGGGCGGGCGCGCCGCGCACGCCGCACTGTCGAATGCGTCTATCGCCGCCTCGTCCGGCTCGTAGCGGTACTCGAGCACTTCGCCGAGGTTCGTCTTCACGTTGTGGACGTGAACGTGCTCGCCCTTCCTTATGGCGCACGTGGCGTGTCCGATGGGCATCCCGTACTTGACGACGTTCTCGCCCTCGGCGATGTCGCGAAGCGCGTACTTGTGTCCGTCCTCGCGAATCTCGACGTTGTCCTTTTCGTTTATTACCAATTCACATCCTCCTTATGTCAAATCGCGGAAACGCGAACCGCAGAAGAAAAATCTGGACGAATTCTTGCATCTACCTCAGCCTTAACCTTGCGCCTATTCGATTCTTTACAACAGCCATCACCGGCATATCACCCGATAGTCCCCGAGAAACCACCCGGACAGACCGCCATTCAAATGGATTTGAGGCGACAACATGCGATCTTGCAAAGAGATTGTCGGCTCCATTGATCGAAACTCCCACAACTGCATTCCCTGTCAATTGACTGCTTCTTGCAGTGATGTCCAGCACATTCTGACCGGATGGCTGCAACTCGCTGTCGAGCATCTCGCTTCCCACGTCACGCCAGCCTACGAACAAACGTCCTCCGACGATACCGAGCACAACGTCCCTGCAAGCCCGCGACGCGGCATCGTCAGTACAAAGCCAGACCTCAAGTTGATTGGTCACCACATTTGGGAACGCCACTGAAATGGTCATGCGTTCGGACGCCGATGCCGCGACAGGCTCTACCGCAGACCGTGCGCAAGATTCACCATCGGCAAACCCAGGAACCGACGGCTCTATCACGGCGGTTACGCCCGCCCATGCACAAATCGGCATGAACACCGCAGTCAAAAGAGACCTCATGGCTGGGCCTCCCTCGTCACGGCCTGGACACCGTTGGTCCCGCGATGCGCAGTCCATCCGAACTTCGAGACCTCGGCATCGCCGTTGGCGAAGAGCCTGAACGTCTGCACATTGGATGTGAACTGGTTTGTCTGGGACGATCCGTCGACCCACCAGCAGTACGGAATGTTGAAGGCGTAGCTGCCGCCGGACCACGGTTGCGGAAGCTCGTCGACGCGATACGCCGTGCCTGAGCGGTCAACGCCGGCGACATTGCCCTCCTGAACTACATTGATGCGCCCCGCACCGTTCTGCGCGTTGTGATTGACAGCGGACATATTGACGTGGGTAAAATATCCCTGCATGTCAGACGCGGGGGCGAAGCCTTCCATCGTGCGAAGACCTTCGAACGACACATAGTCCGGCATCAGCTTTACGTCGATGCGAAGACCTGCGCCGACTTCGCCGACGGCAAGCGCGTTCGTCGTTACATCATGCCAGTCTGCATCCGTCATCGCCACCGCGTTCGTTCCGATGCACGCGGAGGGGCCGATTACAGAAAGGGGAACATATATTGCCTCCCCGTCGATGACAAGCCTCGCAGCGACATTTGTCGGGCATTGAGTCGTAACCCAGCCGAACGAATTGCCTGTCCCGTTAGTGTTTAAGTACTCCCATGTTCCGCTTGGATCGCCGCCTGCAACCCTCAGAAGGAATGGCTCATGCGGCCCGAAAACACGTCGGTGCCTTTCCTCCGGCCAGGTACGTTGAGCAA
Source organism: Kiritimatiellia bacterium (assembly GCA_017432385.1). Classification (GTDB taxonomy): domain Bacteria; phylum Verrucomicrobiota; class Kiritimatiellia; order RFP12; family UBA1067; genus UBA1067. The sequence continues at coordinate 4,389 of JAFRJH010000319.1, read as the reverse complement.
CCACCTCCAACCCGACGGCACGAATTGTCGCATAGTAGTCAATGCCGCCCGGCGCAGCTGCGCTTGTGAAACGCAACCTAAATTCAGCTGTGTCGCCCGGGGAGAGCCCGCCCACAGCGAAACTGCGAACGGCGTCATTCCCGCCGCCCGAAACTTCCCACGAATACGGAAGCGAAACAGCCGATCCATTTTCAGACAATGTGCAATCCGGACCGGAAGCCTTGCTGAGTTCCAACGCCCCCGGCCGGTTTCCGTTGTAGGCGCACGACAGGGTCGAGGCGAGATTCGAAGAGGCCGGAACCCAGATTCCGTCCGTCCCGAGATGAGCGTCCTCGAACACGAGAACGCGCGGCGCGGCACCGAATTCGACAAACCGCGTGAGGTTGGTATATTCCGGATTCGCCGCGACGGAAACCTCGCCCGTCGCGCAAAGATTCCACTTCCCGCTCTGGCCGTTGCCCCACAAGCACCTAACGTGCCCGGAGTTTCCATCCTGCAAGAACACTCCGGCTCGGCTGCCGTTGGCGATCGGCACGACGTTTATATTATCGCTTGCCTCCCATGAATAACTTCCGTTTCTCACTGGTGGCGTCATCACAGCGCGCGCCGTCGCGAAACTCGCGTTCGTGAACGCGACACCCTCCACGGCAAGAGAGAGCTTGCGGTGAAAATTCACAGTGTGCTGTTCGTCGGCATAATCCCAGACGACCTTCTCTTCGCCATTGGTAATTTTAACGGTTGCGAACCCCCTGTCAGCATGGGCATCGTACACAAAACCGCTGCGGCAGGGAACGGTATACGAGCCTGTTGTATTTCCTCTCTGCGCCCATGTATTGATTAATTTGTTGTTCTCCTTGAATTCCACTGTTGACCCGCGCGGCACTGCAAAAGCAAACCGCAAGTAGATCTTAAAGCGTCCTGAAGAATAATTGCGAACCGGCAGAGGGAAGTCATATTCATCCAAGCCAAAATCGTCAGGCTCAGGTGACGGCCCTATCTTGGCAACTACACGCGAATTGTCGTCAATAATCCAATGAAATATGTTCGTGACGGTTCCGTCAGGCTCGGTAAAAAATTCTACATCTTCCGGCAACACCCCTTCCGGCAACTCATCAATAGCCGTTCCATTCATTCCTACGTGTTCACCGTATCGTTTGATCTGCATGTCCATGTATTTGTCAAAGAGATCGGGAATGCGATTCTCGGCGCTGTCTTCGGACAAGGGGTCTCGTTTAGTTTCCACCATAACAGTGTACTTCTCGATTCGCACAACATCGTTCGAAAGAGCACGAAACTTTTCCCAATATTCATCATGCGCCCGCTCATAGGCATCGTCCCTGAAAAAGCATTCGACGAAGCACCACTCGTTCGTGTCGTACTCGAAGACGAGATCGCCCGATGCGTCGAGGTGGCAGATTTCGGGATAGTTCTCAAGCCACCATTCCGCGTCCTGCTCGAGATTCTTCTCAAGTCTGACCGTCTGCCCTTCCGCGACGAACGGCGTCATGTCCTGCGTTTCGGAACCAATCTTGACGAAAGACGAAAAGCCCCCCTCGGGGACGTTTCCGTATGTGAACTCGATGTCGCCCCAATCGTATATCGTCGCCGCGAACGAGACGAGGTTGGACGGATCGCGGTTGAAGGCGAGATCCTTCCACACGAACGTCTTCGAGCTTTCGTTCGTGACGGCCCAGAAGTCGCTCGTTCCGAGTAGGAACGAATTCGTGGCGTAGAGCGGCGCGAGCGTCGTGTGCCCGTCCTCTATCGTCTCGGGCGAGTCGATTCCCCACGGCTGCGTCGTGACGACGCCGCAGATTCCGGCGACCCATCCAGGCACGGAGACCTGAAAGTCGTCCGAGACGTTGTGACGGGTCCACATGGACGGCGTGACGGCGTTCGTAGGACGCATGAAGACGTCCGCGCCAGCGGCGAAGTTCGTCGGCGCGAAGTAGCGGTGAAGCGAGGAGAGTCGATTGTTTGATTGTTTGATTGCTTGAATTGTTTGATTGCTTGAATCGACGTCCTTTGACTTTACATTCTCTCTGCCGCCCTTTCCTCCCGCCCAGAAGGCGACAGGCGCCGACAGGGCGACGAACAGCAGAGTCTTCGCGATGCCGCGCCGCCGAACTTCAGCTGCCGCGATGCGCCAGAGCCACAGGGCAGCGAGCACCGCGAGCGAAACAGGAAGTCCGCTCAAGGCGAAGCGAAGCAGAAATATCTGGACGGCGTCTCTCATTTCATTTTCTCAAAAAACCATATTCGTAGACCTTCGGCTCGATTTCCTTGGCGAGACGCTTCATCGCGGCGCGGAGATTGCCGATGAGTTCGGTGTATTTCGCGTCCTTGCTGTCGGCGTTCATCTTTGACTTGCCCTTCGCATCGACCGTCGCTCCTTGGAAATGCATACGGATGTCGTAGTACGAAGCGTCGGGATTGGCGTCCGGCTGGGCATGGTAGTAACGCCAAAGCTCGCGCCCGGCATCGAGGACGGACGTGGCGGCGGGGGACATGTTTTCTTTAACGCAGAGGCGCAGAGGCGCAGAGCGCGCAGAGAGGCTTTCGACAGGATTAACAGGATTGACAGGATTTGGTCCGGAGGCAATTCTGCCCCCCAGGAAGTCGCTCATGAAATGGCTCTTGAAGCAGTCCTTCGCCCCGACCTCCTCTTCGGTAAACGGTATCCAGTGGTTCACGCCGTCGGCGGACTTGATGTTGTTGGCGTTGGCAAAAAGCGTGTATACAATGCCATCAAGATGGAATCTCCCATCATTCTTCCATCCATCATTAGGAAAAAGGAACTGGTCGCGATCATTCAGCCAGTCAGCATCAATGCTATGGCAAACCGCTACATAGACTGACGCCTCCACAAGATTGGCATCGGTGATCCACGAGCCTCGGGCCGACTTTATGAGTGACTTCTCGTTTCGGAAGAAAATATCGTTAACGTGTTGCACATCATGTGAGCGGCAGGAGAGGAAACCGAGGTTGAGCGTTGTCGGTCTCTTGCGGGTCTCGATAAGCCAGTCGTTTATGGAGCGTTCATTATCGTACGCAAGAATCGTCTTAGTTCCAATAAACTCCCCCTTGCGATCATACACATCCGCCGTCGTCTCGGTGAACACGCCGTCAAGATTTAACTCCGATTTATCCGAAGCTCCGCTAACGCTTCACTTTTCTGAGGGCTGTGCCGCGCGAAGCTCATGGCGTAGCGGTAGCGAAGCCTTTTTGTCAGCCATCGGAGTTTCTTCATGCCTCAACCGCCACACGAAAAAGCCGATGGGGAACTTGCCTTTCACGTTGTCGAACGTGTCGGCCGGCGTGACAAAACACCGCGCAAGTCTGCCGCAGAAAGCCTTTCTGAACTCTTTGAAATTCGGCGCCATCAGATGTTTCAGTGTCGAGAACTGCCCGACGACGCATCCAGGCACGTCATCGTAAATGCGCATCAGAAACTGCGCAAAAAGTTCGCGCCCCGCAATGCCGATTCGCGGAAGATATTTGTCGTATGTTGCATGGACGACGGAGACGTCCGTTTTGTTCATTCCCGTGTGCGCCCGCTGTTTCGCATCCCCGGCCTCCGCATACGGCGGGTTGATGTAGATGACGAGCTTTTTGCGCTTTTCCGGGTCGTCGATTATTTCCTTGAGGCCCTTCGGCAGTCTGTCGAACCGGTCGTTGAGGAAGTCGAACTGGAAGATGTGGCTTTCGAGGAGGTTTGCGCCGTTCTTCGCGCGTTCGCGCATCACGTCGACATCCTGCTGGTCCAAGGTCGACGCCCAGATGCGGTATTTGTTCGTGAGTCCGGCCAGGAGGTTTCCCGTCCCGGCGCAGCAGTCCCAGACGTAATACTCGTCCTGCCAGTTCTCGCCAAGCTCCAGCTCAAGGTAATGCTGGGACAGCTCCACCCATTTCTTCGGAGTGAAGAACGAGCCCTTGCGTTCGCGCACGTCCTGCGGCACGAGCAGGTCGAGGCGGTTGACGATGAAGTTCCAGTAGTCCTTCCGCGGCGGTCGCTTGTAGCGACGCCAGAATTCCGCGTATGCGTCGAGTCCGCCGGACTTGAATCCGAAGGCGAGGATATTGAAAAGATCGTCCTCGTTCTTTCGCTTGACGGTGTACGGCGTGGACGATCTCGCATCGAACGTGATGTAGAAGTCGTTGGCGACGCGGTCGTCGGCGATGTCGGTCGTCCCGTTGTCCTCGATGTTCATCTCGGCGAGATAGAAGTCCCGGTCGTAGATGTTGTACTTCTTCTTGAGGACGTCCCACGGCGCGTCGATATGCGGCATGACGATCTCTCGCCACTGACGGTAGATGTGCGTGAAGTTGTTCTTGTTGATGAGTATCTTCGAGATGTCGCGGCGTCCCGACTTGAAGTTGCTCTTGATG
>JAFRJH010000318.1 GCA_017432385.1 Kiritimatiellia bacterium | reverse complement strand
GTTCCGGCGTCCGAGAACCGCGTCTTCGCCCAGCTGCTGAGGAGCGCGCTCGCCGGCGGGACGCTGCGGCTGTCGTCGTCCGGCGGCTCGACGCGCATGTATCTCGAGACCACGGACGCGGTCGCCGCGATCCGCACCGTCCTGGAGAAGGGCGAGGCGGGCGCGGTGTACAACGCCGCGAACCCCGAGACGTACTGCTCGCTCGCGGACATGGCGCGGATGGTGTGCGCGAGGTTCGGCGGGGCGGGCGTCTCGCTCGGGCGGGACGACGACCCGGCGAACGCATGCTATCCGCCGACGCACCACCTGCGGCTCGACGTCTCGCGCCTCCTCGCGCTCGGCTGGCGTCCGCGCCACTCGCTGGAGGAGATGTTCGACCGCATGGTCCCGTGCCTCGGCCCATGCCGCTAGGCGCGCATGGCGTCCTTGCCGAGCCTGGCCCTCGTGCTCTTCCAGATATCGGCGCGGGATGTTCCGCGACGAGCTGGATTTTGGTATAACACAGCCGCGCTTCCATGGAACGCGGGGTCGACATGCCCTGTAACCTTCTGGCTGGTCATGGGTAGACCGGGCAGAAACGGAATCTGAAGGAGAGATGGGAAATGGCGCTGGACATCAACACCATCCGTTCGCTTGACGCGAACAAGACCTACTACCTCGCCAACTCCACCGGCCATGCCCGCTCTCCGGCGGATGTCCGCAAGTACGTCGAGGGCATCAAGAAAAACTTCGAGGAACTGCGAGAGGCCGCGCCGTCTTGCGGTAGGCTGACGCGCGGCTTGACGCGGCCTATCTGCCGCGGTAGGCACGGGGGGATGTCCCGGTCTCCTTTGCGAAGAAGTGCGAGAAGTACCTGGTCGAGTTGAACCCAAGCGACTCCGCTATTTCGGCTATCGGCATGTCGCTCGAGCGGAGCAGGCTCTTCGCGCGTGCAAGCCTGATTCCGAGCTGGTACTGCAGAGGGGACGATCCGGTCTCCCTGGCGAAGACGTGGCGGAGCGTCCGGTAGGGTATGCCCAGCGAATCGGCGAGCGCCGCGAAGTCTATGGCCTCGCAGGCGTGCTCTATCATGTGCGCCTGCGCAAGGCGCACCGCGTCCGCATGTGCGGCTCGGACGCCCGTGTCCGACCTGTCCTCCATCAGGGACGCGATCAGCGTGGGGATGCGCGCCGCGGTGGAATAGGCGCTGGTGTTTCCGTTTTCAAGGACGTCCGCGACGACGTCCGCGAAGAGTCGGTGGAAGCGGTGCTCCGACGCAAGGCGCCTCGCCTCACCGCCGGGGTTGAAGCCGGCGCCTCCTGCGAGGCGGTCCGCTACATCGCCGCCGAAGCCGATCCAGAGCGTCGACCAGCCGGTCCGGCGGTTCGGACGGTACCTGTGCCAGCAGCCTGGCGGAAGCACGATCAGCGATCCCCCCTGCACGGTCTGCCGCCGCCCCTTGAACTCCAGCGCGCCCCGTCCGCCGGTCAGCAGGATCATCTGCCATTCGCGGAGGACGCGTCCTTTCTCCCATGTGAAGAAGTATTCGTCGGGGTGGACGCGCGACGGAAATTCGTCGCCCGGCTGCGAGAGCCCGCGTCCGGCGCAGGTGGCGTACAGCCCCCACGTGCGCTGGGATTCGCTCACCGGAAAGTACCTGTGGGATGGATTCGTCATGGCGGAAGAATACTATCAAACTTTGCCAAAAAGCGCAAGTCTGCCAAAATGAGGCGTTGCCACTTAAATCGCGTTTTTGCTATGATTGGCGCGTCGAGGCGATAACAGAAAGCTAAACCGGGAAAAACGAAATGCGTACGATCATGGCATCCATTATGATAGCAACCTGCACGGCCCTGGGCGCGGCGGATTCGCCGCGCATCGAGCGCCGCAAGCCGCTCACCGCGAACATCGGCGTCGTGTCCGTCGGACTCGACACCTACTGGAAGCAGTGCCCCGGGCTCTACGAGGACATGCTCAAGAAGGCGGCGGTCTTCGAGAAGCGCGTCGAGTCGCACCAGGCGAAGGTGACGTCTTTCGGCATCTCGGACAACCCCGGGAAGGCCGCGTCGCTCATCCCCGCGATGAAGGCCGCCGACCTCGACCTCCTCTTCGTCGACATGGTGACGTACGCGACGAGCTCGACCTTCGCGCCGTTCGTGCGCGAGCTGAAGTGTCCGATCGTCCTTGTCGCGCTCCAGCCCGACTCGAAGCTCGACTACGAGCACGCGACGATCTACCGTCAGCTCCTCAACGACGACCTCTGCTCCGTGCCGGAGTTCACGGGCGTCGCGATCCGCTACGGACGTCCCGTCGCCGACGTGGTGATCGGGCAGCTCGAGGGCGACGCGAAGGCCGACGAGGAAGTGCGCCAGTGGTGCGCCGTCGCGCATGTCCTCCACGACCTCCGCCGCGCGCGCATCGGGCTGATGGGGCACGTTCTCGAGGCGATGTACGACATGCAGGTCGACCCGACGGCGGTCTCGCGCACGTTCGGCTGCCATGTCGCCCTCTGCGAGCCGGACGAGATCATGCCGTTCTACCGCGAGCCGGTCGCAGCAGACGTCGTGGCGATGAAGAAGCGAATACTCGGTTTCTTCGACACGCCCGACCCCGTGAGCGACCCGTGGACGCAGAAGCTCACGGACAAGGACCTTGACGTCGCGGCGAAGGCGGCGTGCGCGCTCGAGAAGTTCATCGCGAAGCGCAACCTCGACGGCTTCGCCTACTACTACGAGGGAGAGGCGGGCTCCCCGACGCGCGAACTCGTCACCAACTTCATCGTCGGCAACTCGCTCCTCACGTCGGCCGGGTTCCCGATGTGCGGCGAGTTCGACCTCAAGAACTGCGTCGCGATGATGATCTTCGACAGGCTCGACATCGGCGGAAGCTTCGCGGAGTTCCATCCGATCGACTTCGAGCGCGGCACGGTGCTCGTCGGGCACGACGGACCGCACCATCTCAACATCGCCTCGAGGAAGCCGGTCCTCCGCTCGCTCAAGAAGTACCACGGCAAGCCCGGCAGCGGCGCGGGCGTCGAGTTCAACATCAAGGAGGGGCCGATCACGATGATGTCCATTGGCCTCAAGGCGGACGGCGCGTTCAAGTTCGTCGTCGCCGAAGGCGAGTCGCTCGCAGGCCCGATTCCGCCGACGGGCAACACCAACACGCACGGGAAGTTCCCGCCGGACGTCCGCACCTTCCTCCGCAACTGGTCGATGGAGGGCCCGACCCACCACTTCGCCCTCGGCATAGGGCACCACGCCGCGGAGCTGAAGAAGCTCGGCAAGGCGCTCGGCATCGAAACCGTAGTGGTCACGGAGGGACTTGGGAAATGACATTGCTCGCATCCATCGCCGCCTCGCTCTGGTCGGCTTTCGCCAACCCCGCAGACTCCGCCAGGCCTTGGTGCTACTGGTGGTGGGTGAACGGACACGCCGACCGCGAGACGATCACGGCCGACCTCGAGGCGATGAAGCGGCTCGGCTTCGGCGGAGTCCTTATGTTCGACTCGCGCGGCTACTGGGACGACGAGGAGCACGTGGTGAATCCGAAGGCCGAGATCGGCTGGGGGACGCCCGAGTGGTACGACCTCGTCGAGTTCTCCGTGCGCGAGTGCGCCCGCCTCGGGCTCGAGTTCACGATGAACGCGTCCGCGAGCGGCGGAACGCTCAACGGCTTCGTCGACGGAAAGGAGTACGAGACGGACGTCATGAACCGCGGCGAAGTCGCCGCGCACCTCGACCGCGTGGTGGCTCCGCTCCTAAAGCGCGTGCCCGAGCTCGTCGGGAAGACGTTCACGCACATCTACTCCGTCAGCTACGAGGGGAGCGTCAAGACAGGCGGCAGCTGGAGCGCCATCAGGGACAACTTCTACTCGACGATGAGAAGCTGGGCGCACTCCCACGGCCTCAAGGTCTATTCGGAGTCCGGCGGACCGTGGTTCGCGGGCGCAACAGCCGCGAAGCTCGACTGCGACCAGCTGGACCTCCTCGCGCACAACGACTTCCCCCAGGGCGAGTTCTGGCCGCAGCCAGAAAGGGGGCCCGACGCCATGCGCGCGAACAGGGGAGGGCGGTTCTTCCAGCGCGCAATCGTGCTTTCCGCAAGGCGCGAGGGACGCGGCATCGTGTCGATGGAGTCGTTCACCCACATGCACCACCACTACTACGTCGACCCCGCGGTCCTTAAGCCGCTTGCGGACATCGCCTTTGCCGACGGCGCGAACCGCCTTGTCTGGCACACGTTCACATGCTCGCCGGAGAAGTTCGGCGTCCCGGGCGCAGAGTACTTCGCGGGCTCGCACATCAACCGCAACGTGACGTGGCACGACGAAGCCGACGCGTTCGTGAAGTACCTCTGGCGCTGCCAGGCGCTCCTTCAGCGCGGAGAGCACGTCGACGACGGCGAGTTCGTCAACGTCGCGACGAACTACCACGGATGGGGCCGCTACCGCAGGGACGAGAAGGCGCAGTTCACGACGACCCATCGCCGCGAAGGCGACGTCGACTGGTTCTTCGTCGCAGGCGAAGGGAAGGGCGACGTAGTCCTCAACGCCGCGCTTGCCGGACGAACCGTCAAAGTCTGGGACCCGGTCACCTGCGGTAGGGCGGCGAACCCCATCGCCGCCGCGACGGCGGACGGCCAGACGCGCGTCACGCTCGACCTGCCGATCGGCGGCAGCGCGTTTGTGGTGTTTGCGCCGAGAGATCTTCAGACAGGATTTACAGGATTGACAGGATTATCTGGGGCAAAGCCCCAGGCCCCAATCAATCTTGTAAATCCTGTAAATCCTGTCAAAAAAGATGTCCCCATCACCAACGCGTGGCGCGTGTCGTTTGCGTACCACCGCGGCGTTTCTGCCGCGGCGCCGGAGCCGGTCGTGATGGAGACGCTCCGCGACTGGACGAGCTTCGGCGAGGACGGCAAGGCGGAAAGCACCTCCCTGCGCTACTTCTCTGGTACCGCAATCTACCGCACGACTCTCACACTCCCCCACTCCTCCACTTACACCCTTTCCCTCGGCGAGGTGCCGACTGGAATCGCGCATGTGTTCGTGAACGGCAGGGATTGCGGGACGGTCTGGTGCGCTCCGTGGGAGGCCGACGTGTCGTCCGCATTGCGCGAAGGCGTGAACGAGGTCGAGATACGATACACGAACAACTGGTACAACCGGCTCGCCGGCGACTGCTTCCTCGATCCGAAAGGGCGCGTCACGCGTTCGACGCTGCGCTACTGGAATGTTCCGAGGAAGCGCGACCCGGACAGGCCGTGGAAGACCAGACCGACGGTCTATTCCGGTCCGTCGGTCGCGGATCCGCTCCAGCCCTCCGGCCTCCTCGGCCCGGTCGTGCTGCGGGCAGTCATGGCCGGCTCTGGCATGGCGGGCGCACGATAGACACGTGGTCGGTTACGAAGGCGTCGGCCCCGGAACCGGCGTATGCCGCGGCGTCCGCCTTGTTCTGGACAAACCACAGCGACACCCAGAGTCCGCTCTTCTTGAGGAAGGCTATGTCCTCGATGTCCGTCTGATGCTTCGCGATAGGCATGTTGACGCCGAAGAGCCTGTATTCGTCGCGCAGCTGCACGACCCTCTTCATGCCCTCGTCGTGGCCTTCTCCGTCCCTGAACTGAAAGTGCCCCACGCGCCTGATCGAGGGGTGTTTGTCCCTGAAATACGCCAGGGCCGCGCGCGAGAACGTGGCGATCATGACGCGGCTTTGGTCTATGCCGGCGCGTGCGAGCTCGGCCATGGCCTTTTCCGCCATCTCGGGGGAGTAGTTCTTGAAGTCGAGCCAGAACTCCGGGACTGGCTTTGCGGCGGTAAGCGCCTCGTCGAGCCGCACGATGCGCAGCTCGCCGGGTTTTCCCTTTTCCAGAAAGCGCCCTCTTTCGAGGATCTCGGCGTATGGGTGGTCCTTGATCATGACGTCCCAGCCCATGTTGCGCTTCAGCGTCTGGTCGTGTCCCATCACGATGACTCCGTCCTTCGTGTACTGGAGGTCGAGCTTGACGATGTCGCATGCCGTGGACACGGCGTTCGAGTACGCCGGGAGCGATGCCTCGGGCATCGTGAGGTCCCCGGCGCCGCGGTGGGCGACCATCTTCTTCGGCGCGGCGCAGACGCCCCACGAGAGGACCGCTGCCGCCGAGAGGACCGCGAACTTCAGAACGGATGGCTTCATGTCGTTTACCCTTTCGATTTGCTGTTCGTGTACGGCCCGGGGGCGTTCCCTGCGCCGCCATTCGGAGGTGGCCGTCTTGCTGATTGCCGCATCTTCAACACGCGCACAGTATACCACATTCCGGCGGCACAAGTCATCGCATCATCTGGAATCCTTGGGTTGATTGGCGCTGGCCGACGCGAAAGGCGGAATTATGCTATAATGGCATCATGAGAATCTCATTTTTGCGTATTGTGGTCTGCGCGGTTGTCGGAACGGTTGTGATAGGCGCGCTCATTGCGTGCTTGTTCCTGCGCTCACGGACGACTGGTGTCGACACTTCCACCGTTCGCAAGGAGCTTCGCTTCTACCGTTCTGGCACGGAGTGGTTTGCCGACGTTCCGAAGCACACCAAGGCGGAGAACCAGATGGTCGCCGGAGCGGACACGCTGCTGGAGGAGGTCTCCAACGGCGCCGGCGAAGTGTTTGTCGTGTTGTCGTCGGACATTCCAAACCCTGACGAATGGAAACTTCATCTCCATCTGGTAGAGCACGACAAGTTCGGCGCGACTTACAAGGTCGAGGCCGCCGGGCAGGACGGCACCAGGCTTGCCTGGCTCTGCAACGTCATGCACACCGTCTTCGGCGGCGAGCATCCCACGGACATCTACATCCACTCGATTACCGCAAAGAAACAATAAAGCAGCGGCATGGCTGAAACCACGCAGAAAGAAACGCAGATCAAGGTGCGGCACTGGTATGGCGCGGCGCGAGGGATGGCAATTGCCTTTCCACTTGCGTTTCTGCTGTTGGCGCTGGCGGTTCTGGTGTTTGCCTATCTCCCGCTTGGCGTTGTGGTTGTCTCCGCGCTGATTGGATGGGCGATCCCTGGCCGGCCTCATCACGAAAAGGGCGCGTGGAAGGCTTCGGCGGCGATCTGCGACTCACCGTTGTGTCGAGTCGGCGCATCCGGAAATGGCTGGAGGAGAACTGTGGGTTGACAGGTGACAATGGTTTCCCAAGATACAAATATTGCCGTCATGAACGTAGCTTCATAGAAAGCGCCGCACAAAACTGGGCGACTGCAGGTGCTGAGCGAAAGCCGACGCTGGACGATCTTCGCGGTGAGTTCAAGAAGAGCGGGAAAGAGTTTCCGAAGTGTCCGGCCGGCGGCGAATATTCGCTTACCTTCGGCGAGGATGGAACGCCGATGGTCAAGTGCACGGTTCCTCGCCATGATTGACAATCGGATGCGGCGCGGCAAATCCGCCGCGCTTCGCGTCATGGAGATTTGTGATATAATACGGTGCATGATGAAACTGCGCGCGAGCACATGAGGTCTGGTGCTATGGATGATGTTAAAAAGCCATTGCCAGTTAAGATCGTTGAGGCGATTGCCTGGACGTATGTCGCGCTGTCGCTTGTCGGAGTGTTGGGAGCCATTGTGGCTGAGTGCTGTGGCAACGGTGGCGCGGCGACGGCTCTGCGTGATACTTTGCTGGCTGGTAGTTTCCCTCTTGCCCTGTTCTTTGGCATGGTTCTCTCGTTGCGGCGTGGTAGTCGTGCGTGGTTTGTCGTGCCAAATACGATTGTCACGTTGCTTTGTTTGTTTGGTTCGGCCGTTGTTCTGTGCGAATCTATATCGGCCGTAGCGCTGTTTCTTGGACTGGTTGCGCTATTGCTTTTTGTCGGTCCCCTTGTTTTGCTTTATATGCCAACTTCGACGAGATGGTTCAAGGCGAAAGCGGAGAATGGACGCCCAGACTCGTTGGGCTGTTTGGGTGTGTTCCTCTTGTTCGTGTTGTTCATTGGTGCTGGCCTTATTCTCCCGAACATCATTTGCTGCCGGGGAGCGAAGATTAATGCCCAATCTCAATCAATGGCTATGCGTGGTCGGAATTTATATGTCTTCATGATGCAAGACAATCAGGAACACGAATCGGGCGGGGATTGGATAGACCCGGCTTCTTTCTCGAACTCGACGCAGTTTGTCCAGGCGCTGTGGGCGAAGCTTGGCGAAGACAAAGCCCCATGCCCTTATCCAGACAGTTGGTGCATCGCCGTAAATCCTCCTGACAATGACAAATTCCCTGTAATGGTCACGGCGAACATCGATCCGCGCGAACTGCTGCGACCGTCGGGCGAAGACCAGCCCTTGAAGCTGACATGTCCGAAGGAGTGGGGCGGCACCTGCTTCAAGTTTTGCGAGAAGGCGGGTGTGATTGTCTACAAAGGAGGAGCCTCGCAAATTTTTAAGAATAAGTATGTGCGTCCAAGTTTGATATTCAATGACGGCATACCAAAGCCCGGCCCCGACACCTATTTCCTGACCCCGACCGGCCGCGTCGACTTTGTTGAAAGGCAAGCGGCAGTTTCGCTATAATACACGCACCACCTTGAAATGAGGAATGTGAAAGAAAACATCGGAATTGACGATAAAAAGTGTAACGCCAAAGGGGTGTCTCCCCATTTGTTCCCTGCGCATCTTCCGCGACCGACTTGCCATGTTTCGTTTGGCTTAGGGCCGCAAAGCGGACGTGGGCTTGAGGATTAATATCGTTAAGATTCTGGAATACGAACAAAGTTATGCGGCGAGAGGGGGATTGTGGTATACTATTTGGCAAAGAGAGGAAAATAACTATGCAAAAAGAGCAAGTGGTCAAGTTTAGACGTTGCGGCATTGTTGTTTTATTGGCGCTGCTTGTCATGGGAGGTTTTGCGGACGTGGCGGTCAAGCCGCCGTTTGACGCGGATGCATTTATCCAACGCGCCTTGGAAGTGACACCATCCACTTCCAAGGATGAGATGGATTCGCTGGACAAAGCCGTCAGGGACAATGGAAAGGCGGTTGCGGATGCGGTCGCCGTCCGGCTGGCGGACAAGTCGGCAAAGGAAGACGACAAGGTCAAGTACGTGTGGCTTCTCGGATTGGCGAAGCAGAATTCGTCGGTGCCGCTGATGCTGGACGTTTTCAAGACCTCCAATCCGACGTCGTTGCTTCATATGGTGACTTCGCGTGCCTTGATTGAAATCGGAGGGGATGAAGTCGGCGCGTTGTTTCTGGAGAACTATCGAAAGAACAAGGCGAAGATGGACGACGATCGGAAGTTTGACGCCATGCAGGAACTCGCCATGCTCAAGTACGCTCCGGCAGTGAAAGACGCGGAGGAGTTCCTCAAGATCGATTCGGGAAGGTATTACTGGCAAGTCTACTTCATCTTCGGATTGTTCGACGACCTTGCGGTGCCTATGCTCTGTGAGAAGCTGAACGATTCGGATGCCCTTGTCAGGACGAATGCGCTCGGAGCGATCAGGTTCCTCATGCCGGAATCAACGGATATGACCAAGGCCCTCCTCAAACGGATGGAGGTGGAGAAGGACCCGGTTATACGCTACCAGCTTGTGGAGACAATTGAATGGAATATGATCGCACAGGGCAAGAAGGGGCAGCAGGAACTTCGGGAAACCTTCAGCAGGTTTCTTGAATCCGAAGACAAGGACAGCTCCGCCGCAAAGTTCATGAGGGAGACCTTGGCGTCGGAGAGCGACCCTCCCGAGGGAATGCGAGAGAAATCCAAGCCGGATTCCGGCAGGTTTGAAGCCGCCTACAAGACGATCATGGATAGCGGCGTGCATCTGAGTTACAGCCAGGAGGCCGCAAACGACATCCTCTATTGCGCCACGCGAAAGGACGTCCCGAAGCTCAAGGAACTGCGCCGCCGTGCGTTGTATCGCCAGAGCGACGAGTGTTTCTATGACTACAGGAAATTGACGCGGATTATCAACTGGGTGCTTGCGTGGGCTCCCGAAACGGGGCGGGACAAGCAATGAAACCTAATAAACGGATTTTGCCTTTGATCGCGGCTGTGGTCTGCATGCCGATTTCGGTGTATGCGCATGGGCTTGGGAAGGCAGGCCTGATTAATGCCGACTGGACACCCATTCAGGTCGGTGCGTGGCCGTTCTCCGTGTTT
>JAFRJH010000317.1 GCA_017432385.1 Kiritimatiellia bacterium | reverse complement strand
CTCCTTGTTGCGGTCGACCGCGGCAAGGACGTAGTCGAGGCGCAGACCGGCGCCGTGGACGGGCGCGCGAGCACCGTGCGCTCGTTCGAGGAGAAGGTCAAGAAGGCGCAGGCCGCCGAGGCCGCCTCCAGGGAGTCGGCCGAGAGGCTGCGCGGGCTCATCGCCCGCCGCGGCGCGGCCGTCGCGAGGTTCAACGCCGTCAGGCAGGCGCTCGGCGACAGGAACGACCTCTGGATCGACCGCTGGGAGGGCGACCGCGTGACGATTCGCGGATGGAAGGACCGCGTCGCGGCGTTCGTCAAGGACGCCGCGGACGAGCCGGGCCGGGAGGCCCGCACGGCGTCTGAGATCGTGAAGGACCGGCTCAGGGCGAACCCCGCGGTGGACGCGGAGTCGGTGAAGGTGGTGTCGGCGACTACGTTCGGCAAGGACGGATGCGTTGAACAATTCGTATTGGAGCTCAAGTTCAAATGAACAAGAACAAGATCATCATGTCCGCCATAGGCGGCGTCGCGCTCGTCGCGGCGGCCGTGGTCGGCTGGCTGCTCTGGTCCGCCTGCGACGAGAAGTCGGAGATGGAGTCCGAGCTCGAGGTCGCCAGGGGCAACGTCGAGCGCGCGAACAGCGCGAAGGTCGCCCCGACGCAGGAGTCGGTCGACGCGATCGACGCCAACCGCAAGATGCTCGACGCCTGGAGCGCGGAGGCGCTCGCCGCGGCGTCGGCCGGCGACCGCGCGGTGGACGCGTCGGTCACGCCCGAGGCGTTCAAGCGCTCGCTCGTGGTCGACGCGCGGACGCTCGCGAAGCTCCCCGGGGGGTCCGGCGGGACGATCGTGAAGGAGGACTTCGGGTTCGGCTTCAAGGACTACATCACGGGCGGCAGCATGCCGGAGAAGGCGAAGCTCCCGGCGATGCAGCGCCAGTGGGACGAGATCAAGCTCTTCGTGCAGACGCTCTCCGCGTGCGGCGCGGTCGAGCTGCTCGAGGTCTCGGTCGTCGAGCAGTCCGCGAAGCCCGAGGAGGCGCAGGATAACAGGCGCCGCAACGTCCGCCGCGACGACGACGGCTCCGCGAAGAAGCTCTCCGTTTCCGAGCAGTCCTATGCGCTCAAGTTCCTCGCGCGCCCAGCGGCGCTCGTGGGCGTCCTGAACGCGTTCGCGACGAGCGAGCGCTTCATCGCCGTCGACGGCTGCTCGTTTGCGCGCGCCGACGACACGCTCCAGTCCGTGCTGGGCGGCAAGGACAAGAAGGACGGCGGGCGCGCCGCGTCGCGCTCCGGCCGCCGTGGCCGCCGCGCGTCCGAGGACGCGTCCAAGGAGGGCGAGGAGGACGTCCAGAAGAAGGGCCTTGTGACCGATCCGGAGGCCGACATGCCGTTCACGGTCACGCTCAAGGTCACGACGATCGACTTCGGCACGGCCGGCGCCAAGGCCGCGGCAGTGTCCGCCAAGGCCGCCGACGTCGGCGGCAAGGATGAAAAGGAGGTAGTGGAATGATCTCCCGCAGTTCCGACAAGGGTTTTCTCGCGGCGCACTGGGACTGGCTCGTGGCCGGTGCCGGGGTGCTCGCTCTCGCGGCGGCGGCCGTGGTGGCGGTCATGGCGTTCGGCGTCGATCCCGAGACTGCCGCCGACGACGCGCTTGCGGAGCTCGGCGGCCGCAGCGGCGGCAAGTCCGGAATCGAGCCGGTGTCCATGGACGGCTACAGGCTCGCGAAGAGCGGCCTTGACTCGCCGGCGAGCATCGCGGCCCCAGATCCGTCGAAGGAGAGCTTCCTCGCGTCGGGCCGTCGCGTCTTCTGCGAGCAGGGCAACAAGGTCTCGGGCGAGAAGTCGTGCGGCCAGCCGATTCCGTTCGGGCTCAAGGTCTGCCCGTTCTGCGGCGCGAAGCAGCCCGAGGAGGAGCGCGTCGTCCTCGACTCCGACGGCGACGGCCTGCCCGACGAGTACGAGAAGGAGCACGGCCTGAACCCGACCGACCCGGCCGACGCCGAGGCGGACAAGGACGGCGACGGCTTCACGAACCTCGAGGAGTTCGCCGCGAAGACGGATCCTTCGGACGCTGCGTCGCATCCTCCGTACATCGACTCGCTCAGGCTCGCGCTGCCGCTCAACGAGACGTTCCTTCCGTTCTACCTCGAGAAGGTCGCCGACATTCCGTCCGGCCACCGCTTCTACTTCAAGAACCTGAACGCGAAGGCCGGCTGGGACAGGGGCTCGACGTCGCTTTCCGTCCTGAAGGGCGAGGAGATCGGCAAGAGCGGGTTCTCGGTCAAGAGCTATGCGAAGAAGGCCAAGAAGGTCGCGATCAAGGGCAGCAACGTCCAGAAGGAGGTCGACGTCTCGACCGTCGAGCTCGTCCGCAAGTCCGACGGCAAGACCATCTCGCTCGTCATCAACGAGAAGCGCACGCCGGTCGACGTCCAGGCCAAGCTCGTCTACGAGCGCGGCGAGTCGAAGGAGTTCTCGGTGGTCCCCGGAGACACCGTCGACCTCAGCGGCGTGAAGTTCAGGGTCGTCGAAATCACGCGCGTCGGAAAGGGCGCGAGGGTGGTTGTCGAGAACCCCGAGCTTGGAAAGAAAGCGATTGAAGCACTTGAACAGTGAGAAAAAATCTTATATAATACGTTTCATTGAAATCAAGGAGTAGTGTTCGATATGACGAACTTG
>JAFRJH010000316.1 GCA_017432385.1 Kiritimatiellia bacterium | reverse complement strand
TCGCCGACGAAGCGGTCGAGCGCAACCGGAACGGCCATGTATATCGCGTAGCCGACGAGGACCGCGGCGATTGTGCCGCGGGGAATGGACTTTGAGGGGTCCTTTAGGTCGCCGGACATGCCAACGCCCGAGAGTATGCCCGTCACGGCCGGGAAGAAGACGGCGAACACCGGCCAGAAGCCGAGCGCGGCGGGGACGGCGTCGGCCGCCGGCGCCTCGATTCCGGACGGCGAGCCGCCGCAGAAGAAGACGACGAGGGATGCCGCTATCGCCGCCATGATGAAGTACTGGCTCTTGAGGGCGATGTCCGCCGACGCCGAGGCGACGAACGCGAGAATCGTCAGTGTCGTGAAGCCGACGATCTGCGGATCCCACGCGGAGACGTACGGAAGCCCCGACCCGACGAGCGCCTCGGCGAAGCCCGACACGTAGAACGAGACGCCTATCGCCTGCGAGATCGCCAGGGGAACGCCGACCGCGACGCCGGTCTCGGGGCCGAACGAGCGCGAGAGCATGAAGTAGGCGCCACCGCCCTTCATCCGCATGTTTGTCGCGAGCGCCGAGATCGACAGCCCGGTGAGGAACGTGATGGCGCTGCCGACCGTGACGATCACGAGGGACGTGGCGAGCCCGACGTTGCCGAGCATCCAGCCGAAGCGCAGATACATCACGACGCCGATGATCGTGAGTATGCTCGGCGTGAACACGCCCTGGAACGTGCCGAAGCCGTATCCGCCGCGCGTAGCGGCCTCAGCGGACCCCGCCGCCGGCTGCTCCGTCTCCCCGTCCATGCGTCAGAGGAGCCAGTCGCCGACGGCCGCCGCGATCGCCTCGGCGATGCGCTTGTGCCCTTCAGTGGACGGATGCAGCCTGTCGCGCTCGCCGTTCGCGAAGAACGGAACGTGCGCGTCCGCCCTCGGATACAGTCCGGCGTCCGCGTTCAGGTCGACGACCTTCGCCGACCAGACGTTCCCCGCCTCCCTGACGGCCGCGACGTAGTCGTCCACGAAGAGTCCGAGCTCGTTCGCGTACGACTCGTCGGGCTGGACGTTCTTCTCGGAGAAATTCGCGTAGCCGCGGTGGATCGGGGTGAGAAGGACGATCCTGGACGAGGGGAACAGGTCGCGGAGGCGCCTCATCGCGATGTTGACGCGTCCGCGGAAAGTCCCTTCGTCAAAGACGAACTCGCGCTTCCTGAGCACGACCTCGCGTCCGTTCTTGTTCACCTTCTCCTCGGAGAGCGAATACCACTCGCCGAGCGGGACGTTGCCGTTGAAGTCATTCGTCCCGGCGAACACGAAGACGACGTCGGGGTCCTCCGGGTGCTCGGCGCGGCACTTGTCGGCCTGGGCGGGGATGTGCTTCATC
Organism: Kiritimatiellia bacterium; assembly: GCA_017432385.1. Lineage (GTDB taxonomy): Bacteria > Verrucomicrobiota > Kiritimatiellia > RFP12 > UBA1067 > UBA1067. The sequence goes on along the minus strand of JAFRJH010000316.1, from coordinate 2,847 downwards.
TGCTGTCCGTTGATGCCGTAGACGAGCGGGGAGAATCCGTACCAGTCGCCGAGGAACCCCCAATAGTTCTTCTTGCACCCGACGTGGCACTTGTCCGTGATCGAGTCGCCGAGGAATAGCACTCTCTTCGACGGCTTCGCGAACTGCGCGAGCCAGGACGCGGCCTCCTCGGACCAGACGTCGGTGGCGTGGCCGGTCCTGCGCAGCCCGTAGCCGTGCCCTCCGTTCGGGTAGATGCGCGCCGTGGACTTCACGCCTGCGCGCCTGAGGTGCAGGTCGTACGTCACGGTCGTCTCTATCTCGCAGAAGTCGTCCAGGGACTGGGCGATGAAGGCCGGCGGCGTCTCCGGGTCCACGGGGTACTCGGGGCGGATTTCCATGCCCGTCCACTTCTTCCACGGGGAGGATGGATCGACCCTCGTGCGGAGGTCCCACGGGTAGATCGGGAGCTGGAAGTCAGGACGGCACGAGAAGTCATCCGCGTCGTCAACTCGCCCGTAGAGACGCTTGCGCCAGTTGGTGGACGCCCTGACCGCGAGGTTTGCGCCCGCGGAGAAGCCGATCACGCCGACGCGGCCCGGGTCGACGGCGTACTTCTTTGCGTCGCGGCGGAGGATCCCGATCGTGCGCTGGACGTCGCACAGCGCCGCGTCGCGCTGGTTGGGCGCGCGGTAGAGGAGCACCGCGGCGGAGAACCCGATGGAGTTAAGCCACTCCGCGACCTCGGTGCCCTCCTTGTTCCACCCGAGCTGCGAATACCCGCCTCCCGGAAGGATCACGACGACCGGCTTCGCGCCCTCGCCCTTTGCGGGGAAGAAGGTGAAGAACGGGTCGTTGACGTCGGTGACGATGAGGTTCCGCTGCCAGAGCTCGTGCTCCATGTTCTTCAGGGGCCTGTCGTTCGCCTTCATCGGGACCTTTCCCTCCGGCCAGAGCTTCGTCTCCGCCGCGGGATCGTGCCGCCAGAGCTCCTCGATGAGCTTCGCCCTGGCCTCCGGGGTCTCCGTGTCGGCGCAGTAGCGCGCCGGATAGTGCCGTTCCTTCGCGACCTCCTCGGGCGTCTTGGCTGAAGCCGCCGCCGCCGCCGCGGCGCACACGGCCAGTAGCAGGTATCTCATGGCATGTGTCCTTTCCCTTGTGTGCCGGCGGACGCCGGACCTCGTACCGGGCCGGCGCGGATCCCGCGCCGGCCTCCGCGGGTATTATAGCAAATTCCGATGTCCGGTTTCGCGGGAATGTCCCAGCGCCCCGTTCCGGGCCTCACTGCCGCGACGCGCCGCAGATCTGCGTCTGCATCCAGCCATATGCCCCGATGGCGTCGGCCACCGCCGCTAGATAGTCCGCCTCCTCGTCCGTCACCTTGCCGTCCTGCGCAATCGTCTCCTGGAGTCCGTTCAGCAGCTCCTTCTTCGCGAGCGGGGGCAGGTTCACGAGGGAGTCGAGCGCGGCGAGGAGCTCCGTCGCGTCGCCGCAGGGCTCCGGCATCGGCGGGAGCTCCGGACCGAAAAGCGAAAGGCGGCGGCCGGCGGACCTGTAGCCCGACTCCGGATCGCCGCCGAACGACGCGACCGTCGAGATGACGCGCGCGGCGACAGGGAGAAGCGTCTTCGCCGGAACCATCTTCGGGATGCGTCCGTCCGAGAGAAGCCGACGCCGGACGGACGCCATGACCATCATCTCGAAGGAGTCGTACATCCCGTCCTCCTGGACGACGCGCTCCGCCTCCGACGCCCAGAATCGGCGCTGCGAAGCCGGCACGCCGTCCCGGAGCGTGTTGACGCACCTGAGCGCAAGCGTTCGGCGCTCGGACGCGGAGAGCGGGCCGCTCCATCCCTCCGGCGCCTGTCCGCGCAGCAGCGCGAGGAGCGTCCCGCCCGCCTTCGCCGGAATCCGCACTGACGCGAACGCCGCGGGCTGCACCTTCGCGTCCGCGAGCGAAGCTACGGCCGCCTTGAGCCCCTTCGCGCGCGCGACGCTTTTCGCGAAGTTCTCGTTCGCCGCCTTCGCGCGCGCGCGACGCAGCGCCCGCATCTCCTCCACGCGCGACTTCACCGATTCGTCCGCGGCGAATGCGCCGCGCGGCGAGAGCCGGCGGATGCGATCCTTGACAGGCGGATGCGTCTTGAGCATCGAGTCGACGGACGCGAAGAGCATGTGAGAGACGTCGCCCTGCCAGGCGCGGAACGAGCGCTCGCACCCCGCCGCGTCCGCCAGATACGTGAGCCGGAGCGCGTTCGCGAGTCCCTCGGGATTGCGCGTGAACTGCGCCGACGCCGCGTCCGCAAGGAATTCGCGCTCGCGCGAAACCGCGCACTGGACGAGCCGCGCGAAGAAGGTGCCGATCGCGCCGACAAGCCATAGCGCGATGCCGGTGAGGACATAGATGACGAGGAGCGGCAGCGGTCCAACGCCCTTGCCCTTGCTCTTGCCGCGCGAAAACACGACAACACGGGGCCTCTCCTCGTCGTCGTCGCCGCCAAGAAGCGAGAGCATCCCCGCCCCGAAGCGCGAGACGGCGGTGATGCCGCAGACAAGCGCGGTGAGGCGGAAGTTGAGCCGCATGTCGCCGTTCAGTATATGGCTGAATTCATGCGCGATCACTCCCTGCAGCTCGTCCCGGTTCAGCCACTCGAGCGCGCCGCGCGTCACGCAGACCGCCGCGGACGAGGGATCCGTCCCCGCCGCGAGCGCGTTGACGCCGCCTTCGTTCTCCAGCACCCAGACGGACGGCATGTCGAGCCCTGACGCGATGGACATCTCCTCGCAGACGTTGAGGACCTGATTCCGCGCAAGGTCGGCGTCGGCGTCGGACGCGACCTTGCCGAGCCTCAGGCGAGACGCGCCGAT
>JAFRJH010000315.1 GCA_017432385.1 Kiritimatiellia bacterium | reverse complement strand
GCCCCTCGAACTGGGGCTGGGGGACCTTCACGGACACGATGACGGTCAGGCCCTCGCGCATGTCGTCGCCGGTAAGCGAGTCGAACTCCTTCTCCTTGAGGAGCTTGTTGTCGAGGCCGTACTTCTTGATCGTCGCGGTGAGCGCGCGGCGGAAGCCGCTGAGGTGCGTGCCGCCCTCGATCGTGTGGATGTTGTTGCAGTACGTCTGCTCGATCGTCGTGTAGCTGTCCGTGTACTGCATGGAGACCTCGGCCTGGACCATGCCGGTCGAGCCCTCCTTCTGCCCCTCGAAGTGTATGACGGGCGAAAGCGGCTTCTTGTTCGTGTTGAGATAGCCGACGAACTCGTCGATGCCGCCCTCGTAGTGGAAGGTGTCCTCGTGGTGCCCCTCGCCCTCGTCGTCGCGGAAGTGGATCGTGACGCCCCTGTTGAGGAACGCGAGCTCGCGGAGACGCGCGCAGAGGACCTCCCACTTGAACGCGCGGCACGAGAAGATCGTGTGGTCGGGGAAGAACGTCACCTTCGTGCCCGTCTCGTCGCCGCACTCGCCGACGACCTCCAGCGGCTTCGTGACGTGTCCGCGCGAGAACTCGATCCGGTGTATCCTGCCATCGCGCCTCACCTCGACCTTCATCCAGTCGGAGAGCGCGTTCACGCAGCTCACGCCGACGCCGTGCAGCCCGCCGGAGACCTTGTAGTTGGAGCCGTCGAACTTGCCGCCGGCGTGGAGGATCGTGAGGACGACCTCGATCGCGGGCTTGTGCTGGGTCGGATGCATGTCGACGGGTATGCCGCGCCCGTTGTCCTGCACGGTGAGCGACCCGTCGGGGTTGACGACCACGTCGATCATCGAGCAGTAGCCGGCGAGCGCCTCGTCGATCGAGTTGTCGACGACCTCGTAGACGAGATGGTGGTAGCCGCGCTCGCCGGTGTCGCCGATGTACATGGCGGGACGCTTCCTGACCGCCTCCATGCCCTCCAGGACCTGGATGTTCTCCGCGTTGTAGTTGCCGACCGTTTCCTCTGCCATGTCCGTAGCCCCCGAGTTCGTTGTGCCCGCCTCAGCCCCTGCAGAGCGTGTAGAGGACGCCTGCGACCACCGCCGAGCCGATGACGCCCGAGACGTTCGGGCCCATCGCCTGCATGAGGATGAAGTTGGTCGGATTCTCCGAAAGCGACACCTTGTTCGAGACGCGCGCCGCCATCGGGACGGCCGAGACGCCCGCGGAGCCGATGAGCGGGTTGATCTTGTTGTCCTTCGACGAGAAGACGTTCATGAGCTTCGCCATGAGGACGCCCGCCGCCGTGCCGACGCAGAAGGCGACGAGGCCGAGCGCGAGGATGCCGAGGGTCGTCCCGGAGAGGAACTTCTCGCAGGCGAGCTTCGAGCCGACGGAGAGCCCGAGCATGATCGTCACGATGTTGATGAGCGCGTTGGACATCGTGTCCGCGATACGGGCGACCGAGGGCCCCACTTCCTTCGCGAGGTTGCCGAGCATGAGCGCGCCGATCAGCGGCACCGCGTCCTTCAGGAGGATCGCGCACAGCAGCAGCACGATGAGCGGGAAGCATATCTTCTCGATCTTCTTGACCTCGCGGAGCGGCGGCATGGCGATCGCGCGCTCCTCTTTGGTGGTCAGCGCCTTCATGATCGGCGGCTGGATGATCGGCACCAGCGCCATGTAGGAATACGCCGCCACCGCGATCGCGCCAAGCAGGTTCGGGGCGAGGCGCGAGGTGAGCCAGATGGCCGTCGGACCGTCCGCGCCGCCGATGATGCCGATCGAGGCGGCCGCCCTGAGGGGATCGACCCCGAAGAAGTCCTGTCCGAACACGGCCGCGAGGCCGAGCGCCCCGAAGAGCGCGAAGAAGATGCCGAACTGCGCGGCGCCGCCGAGGAGCGCCGTCTTGGGGTTGGCGATCAGCGGACCGAAGTCGGTCATCGCGCCGACGCCCATGAAGATCATGATCGGGAAGATGCCGGTGTCGATTCCGAAGCTGAAGAAGTAGTGGAGGAAGCCGCCCGGCTCGACGATGCCGCCGGACATCGCCGCCACCCCGCTGGACATGAACGTGATCACGCCGTCGTGCATCATCGCCGGCGCGGTCACGCCCGCCATCGGGCAGTTCGCCAGAAGCCCGCCGAAGCCGATCGGCAGCAGCAGCAGGGGCTCGAACCCCTTCACGATCGCGAGGTACATGAGGACGAGGCAGATCGGGATCATGATGAGCTGCCCGATGCCGTAGGGCATGCCGAACAGGGTCTTCACCTCGTGGCCGGGGACGAAGGCGCCCTTGTCGTCGAAGTAGCCGCCGACCCAGTCGCCCACCTTGATGGCATGCTTCTCGGTGGAGTAGGCCTTCGCCTGATCCTGGTTGACGACCCAGAATCCGTTGCGGTTCGCATACTCCGCCGCAGGTTTGAGCGCCTGCGTGAAGTCGGGCTTCGCCGGACGGTCCGCCTCGGCGAAGTTGCCGGTAATGTAGGCCGGCGCCTCCTTCTTCGCGAACCCCATGAACCCGAAGTCCTTGCAGAAGTCCTGCACCTTGCCGAGCGTGGTGCGCCAGTCGCCCTCGGCCCGGACGCCGAATCCGGCGGACAGGACCAGCAGCGCCAATAGGAATTTCTTCATCGTTCCGCTCCTCAACCGATGGTGGCGAGCACGTCGCCGGTGGCAACCTTGTCCGTCGCGTTGACGAGGACCGTCACGGTGCCGTCGCACGGAGCGGTGACCGGGGTCTCCATCTTCATGACGTCCATGACGAGTATCTCGTCGCCCTTCGAGACCTTCGTGCCGCTCGACGCGGTGACGCGGAGAATCGTTCCGGGAACGGGGGCCTTGACTTCCTGCCCGCCCGCAGGCGCGGCGGCAGCCGGAGCGGCGGCCTTGAGGCCCGCCTCGGCCTTGAAGTCGACCGGCTTGCCGTTGACGACGGCCTTGCCGTCGCCCTTGATCTCGACGCCGTAGGCCTTGCCGTTGATCGTGACGGTGACCGCGCCGCCCTTGGCGGCGGGCTTGGCCTCTTCCGCGAAGCGGCAGCCCATCGGGGCCTTCGAGGGGTCCTTGAGGAAGAGGATGCCCTTCTCCTTGCAGGACGCGGCGATGAAGATGTTCTCGTCGGTGACGGGAAGCCCGGCGTCCTCGAGCATCTTCTTCGCGACCGCGCCGCCCTTCTTCGGGTCGGCGTCGTTCATCTCAAGCACCGTCTTCGTGGTGGGCTCGCTGTACGCCTTGTTGAGGTCGCTCGACGCCATGAACTCGCTCGCCTTCTTGACGATCTCGGGGTCCGGCGGAACCGGCGTCTTCCCGAAGTAGCCGAGCACCATCTTGGCGTAGCCGGGCGCGAACTTCTTGAACTTGCCGAACATGACGTTCTGGATCGCCTGCTGCGCGTAGAACTGCGAGACGGGCGTGACGGACGTGCCGAAGCCGCCGAGACGGACGCAGTCGTACATCTCCGCGATCATGTCGTCGTACTTGTCCATCATGTTGTTGTCGCGGAGCATCTGCGTGTTCGCCGTGAGCGCGCCGCCCGGCATCGGGCTCCACACGATCTGCGGATTGACGTTCATCGCCTCCGGCGGGAGGAAGTACTTCTTCATCGCGTTCTTGAAGGAGTCCTCCGCCTTCTTGATCTTCTGGATGTCGAAGTCGAAGCCGAAGTCGGGGTCGCCGTCGAGGCAGTGCCACATCGTGATGATGTCGGGCTGGCAGGTGCCGCCGCTCATAGGCGCCATCGAGAGGTCAAGGCCGTCGGCGCCGCCGCGGAGAGCCGCGAGGTAGCACGCGACGCCGTTGCCGGCCGTCTCGTGGCTGTGGAACTGGATGTGAATGTCCTTGCCGAGGAGCTGGCGGGCGAGCTTCATCGTGTTGTAGACGGTCGCGGGCGTCGAAGTGCCGGACGCGTCCTTGAACGCCACGCGGTCGAAGGGAATCCCCGCGTCCATGATCATCTTCAGGCGGTCGCGGTAGAACTCGGGCGTGTGAGTGCCCTTGTTGTCGATTCCGGGCGGAAGGCCCATCATCGTAACGACGACTTCGTGGTTGAGCCCCGCGTCGTGGATGCACTGGCCGGACCACTTGAGGTTGTTGACGTCGTTCAGGGCGTCGAAGTTGCGGATGGACGACATGCCGTGCTTCTTGAACATCTGGGCATGGAGCTTGATCATGTCCGAGCTCTGCGACTCAAGGCCGACGACGTTCACGCCGCGCGAAAGCGTCTGGAGATCCGCCTCGGGCGCCGCCTTGCGGAACTTGTCCATGACGTCGAAGGCGTCCTCCTGGCAGTAGAAGTAGCAGCTCTGGAACCTCGCGCCGCCGCCCGCCTCGAACCAGCGGACGCCCGCCGCATACGCCTCCTCGACGCAGGGGAGGACGTCGTTCGAGAGAACGCGCGCGCCGATGACGGACTGGAAGCCGTCGCGGAACGCCGTGAGCATGAACTTTACGTTTTTCTTGGCCATAATCAGGTTACCTTTCAAAATTCCATGGGTGGGGTTCGGGGCCGCCAGAGGCCCCGTCCGTTCCGATACTCAGCCATTCATCGCCACCGCGATCGCGAGCGCGATGTCGGCGTCGTCCGAGGCCGCCTTTGCCGCAGGGGCCTTCTTCGGCGCTTCCTTCGGGAAGATCGAGTCGAACCTTCCGATGCCGCGCATCGAGACCTTGGTGACGACGATGAGAATCGAGAGAAAGACGTAGACGATGCCCATTCCGGCAATCATCAGAACCAGACCCTGTCCGAGCACTTCCATTTTTTGACCCTTCCGTTTAAACCGTCTCTTTCCCGCACGAATCGACGAACGAGAGCTTGAGCGTGTCGAAGTCGATCTTCCTGTAGTAGCAGTTCCTGGGCGCGCCCGCCTTGTCCTTCGTGTGGCAGATTCCGCCGCGGCAGGGCCTGACGATGTAGAGGAGCGAGTTCTGCTCGCAGTTGACGTACGCCTCGAGGAGGTCGAACGTCTCGCCACTCGTCTCGCCCTTGAACCAGAGCTTGTTGCGGCTCGTCGACCAGAGGATGAGCTTCCGCTTCGCGAAGCTCTCCTTCATCGCAAACTCGTTCGTGTACGCGACGAGGATGACCTCCTTCGTGTCGGCGTTCTGCACGGCGACCGGAATCACCCCCGGATCGTGCTCGGCGCCCCCTGCCGCCCTAGTGTCGGCGACCTGACGGCCGACCTTCTCCAGTTTCGTGAAATCAAGCGTAAGTTCCGACGATTCTTCAAGCTGTCCCATCTCAGTCCTTTTTTGGTAAATGTAGCGGATATTATACCAAAAATTGTCGCATTTGGGGCGGCCGAAACGCAGAAAATCGTTCTGTCCGAGAACTGCCGCCGAAATCCCCGGCGCCGTCCCGCAGACGGTCACGGAGCGCGGAGGAGGCCGCGTTCCGCGAGGATGCGCTTCGCCTGGCGGGCGACGGCCCCCGACGGGTCGATGACTTCGGCGCGTCCGGCGCACACCGCCTCGATCACGCCCTTAAGGTGCGGGAAATGGGTGCATCCTAGGACTATCTTGTCCGCCCCGGCGTTGACAAGCGGCTCGATCTTGGCGCGGACGATCCGTTCGACCTCCGGTCCCCACGTCCGCGGCAGTTCCGCCGCGGCGGGATCGGCGACACCCCTGAACGCGTTCTCGACGATCTCCACAAACTCGTCCGCCACCGTCGCGATAACCGTGACGTCCTTCGCGAACTTCGCCTTCGTCTCGTTGTAGAGCCGCCCGTTGAACGTGCCCTGCGTGGCGAGCACGGCGACGATGCCGGTCTTCGACCTCAGCGCCGCGGGCTTCACCGCCGGTTCGAGCCCGACAAACGGCGTATCGGGATGGCTCGCCCTCAGGAAGTCTATCGCCGCGGCCGTCGCGGTGTTGCAGGCGACGACGACCATCTTGCATCCGCGGCCGAGAAGCCGCGCCGTGTTGCGCTCGGAAAGGCGGACGATCTCCTCCGCCGGCTTGTTGCCGTAGGGGCAGTTCTCCGAGTCGGCGATGTAGACCGTCGCCTCGTCCGGGCACAGGCGGCGGAACGCGTCGAGTATGCAGAGCCCGCCGACGCCGCTGTCGAAGAATCCGACTGGCCGCGCGTCGCTCATGCCGGGAACAGGGACTCTGCGTAGCGCACGAGGCCCATTGCGTCCTTCGCGTAGTGGTCGGCGCCGATCTTGTCCGCGTAGTCCTGCGTCAGCACCGCGCCGCCGACGGTCACGCGGCATCCCGGGACATCGGCGTGCAGGAGGTGCATCGTCTCCTCCATGTAGCGGACGGTCGTCGTCATGAGCGCGGAGAGCCCGACAAGCTTCGCGCCCTCGCGCTTCGCCGCGGCGACGACCGCCTCGGGCGCGACGTCGCGCCCGAGGTCTATCACCTTG
>JAFRJH010000314.1 GCA_017432385.1 Kiritimatiellia bacterium | reverse complement strand
GAGAGCTGGAGCGGTCCGGCTGTCGCCCTCGCGGGCTTTGGCTGCGCGTTCCTCGTGACGCTACTCGACGCGCTCTGCACGGGGCAGGTCTACGTGCCGGTCCTCGCGCTCATCTCGCGCGAGCCGGGCGCGTGGCGTTCCTTCGCGCTCCTCGCCATCTACAACCTTGCCTTCATCGCGCCTCTTGTCGCTGTGTTCGTTCTTGCCTCGAAGGCGACGGACGCCTTCCAGATGGCGAAGTGGTCGTCGCGGAACGTGATCCCCGCGAAGATCGCGCTGGGCGTCGTGTTCGCGCTCCTCGGCGTGCTTGTCCTGCCCGGAATCGGCGCGAAGCTGGCAGGGCTCTTCGGGGTGATCACGCCGTGACTCAAACGGACGAAACAGGGAATAGGGGCTTCAATGGCAGAATGCAAGACTAAGGTACTCTACAGGGCGCTTCTGGCAGAAATCAAGGCGGGCAAGTATCCGCCGCAGGGGGCGTTCCCGAGCGATCATGCCCTTGAAAGGCGCTTCAAGGTATCCAGATGCACGGTGCGCCGTGCAAAGAAGATGCTTGCGGACCAAGGGCTGCTGGCACCTGTCGGGGCAGTGGGACTGTTGTCCTGCCGTCCGGGCAGGGCAAAGGACTCTCGCCTGGCCGGCTGCGGTACGCATGACCGGGGTCAAAGACGAGGCAATCATGACCCCGGTGGCTCCGGACAGGGAAAACTGATTTACGCAAAATGAAGACGAATACCATGAACATCAACGTTACGCGATTTGCCGCGGTAGTCGCGGCGACCCTCTCGCTCTGCGCAGGCGATGCATTTGCATCAGCGCAAGCGTCGCGCAACCTGCCGACTAAATGCCCGATCGGGGATAAAGCGTGCGGTTGCTCGGAGAAGACGAAGACAGGTATAATAGTGACGAGCGGCTGCATAAAGGTGTATGCCGGGCTGGGGGAAAGCACTCCGTGGACAGGATCCATGGAGTGCGCCCTCAAGATTTTCGCGGACAACGACTCGCCGTCGATATTTACCGCGGGCTCCCTTTACGCTGTCCTCGGCGGGTACACGTTCAAGCGGCTCGGTACGCAGAACCTTGCAGACGGTACGACGCCGGACGAGGTCGTCCTTTCGCACGAGAACGGCGAGCCGATCCATTTCGTTTTCAAGGAGGGGGAGTCGTTGGCCCGCCCCGATCCAGGCGTACACATCAAGATGGACGAGCGGCTCCAGATGGTCGACGCGGAAGGGTGGGTAACGACGCACGATCCCGTCTACTACGACCTCTATGTAGGTGACGGCACGAAGCGCCGGTTCCTTGCTACGGACATGACGGGCGCGCTTGGGAGCCTCGTCTCGATCACCGATGCGCGCGGCGTCGCCGTGACGCCTGCCGACATGGGCGTCGACATCGTCTACGACTCCAACGGCGTGCGGCAGTTCCTGACGCCGTCGCGCCTTGCGGATGTCGTGCAGCATCCCGGCTTCACTGGCTACGACGTGAAGGTGTATGCGATTGCCGAGGCGCCTTCGAAGATTGCCGCGACGGGTCTTTACGAGGTTCCCAACGCCACGCCGGTGAATACGCTCACCGTCCGCAGGGAGAACGACGGCAAGCGCGCGGTCGTCACGGTTGCAAGCGGCGGCAACGACCCGCGGCGGTACGTATTCGACTACGTGTTCGACGACTGGTCGCTGACGCATCCCTCAGGCGCGGAGGATCGCAAGGAGCGCAAGATCGACGACGAGCGCTCGGCGCAGTTGTTGGAAGGCGCTTATTCAGCCTCGGGCGTTCGTCTCTCGCGTGCCGAATACAACTTCAAGTGGGAGTCCTGGGGCTTCGCCATGACGAACCGCGTCGAGGGCTTCGACGGTCTTACAAACATCACGACGTGGACCTACTACACCTCCGGCAATGGCAAGGGACAGGTAAAGACCGAGAAGCGCCAGACGGGACTTCTGATCCAGTATGCCTACGACAATGCCGACCGCGTGATCTCCGAAACCCGCTCCGGCCCCGACATGCTGATCGAGACGACGACTTACGACTACACTCCGGTCGATCCCTCCGATCCAGTTCTTCCCGTAGACACCCGCCCGCGCACCGTTGTGCGGAAGCTTGACGGCATCGAGTGCGAACGCACGTACTACGTCTATTCGCCTCTCACCAACATCGTCGAGCGCGTCGGTACCCAGGGCGCGGCCTACGGTGGCACCAACGTTCTCCGCACGGTGACGGCGTTCTATCCTGTAGTCGCGAACGACTTGCGCTCCGGCCTTGTTCGGTCGATCCGCCACGAGGACGGCACTTTCGACACATACGACTACTCTCTCGTCTCAAACCTCTGGACCGAGACCGTCACCCACCTCCACGAACAATCTCCCTCGCCCGTCTCCGGCAAGACCACCCGCGACATAACGACCACCAACTATCGCGGCGAAATTCTCGAACAAAAAACAGATGCGTACATTGATGGGATTTGGTACACTATCGCCAGTACGTAACTGATACCCGTTATCATTATACCCGGTTTTGCGATACCCTCTATCATCCAGAAACCAACCACCGATATTATAGCGCACCAGTTTATCTTCTGTT
>JAFRJH010000313.1 GCA_017432385.1 Kiritimatiellia bacterium | reverse complement strand
GGCGGCGACGCTCCGCGGGCGCGGGACGGCGGCGGCGGACGCCGCGGCTGGCGAGATAGAGACGCTGCTTGCGGACACCGACCTCTTCGAGCGGTACAGGATGTCCCTGCTGGAGACTTGAAATGACCAGGAACCTTACAAACTTCTCCAATGTGTTCAGCCGGTTCGGCGACCTCGTGCTCGCCTTCCTGGTCGTGTGCATCATCGGGCTGCTGATCATACCGCTTCCCACGCCGGTGGTGGACCTGCTGATCTCCATCAACCTGATGATCTCGACGGTGATGCTGATGCTCTCGCTCTACCTGCCGCGGGCGCTTGCGTTCTCGACCTTCCCGTCGATGCTCCTCTTCACGACGCTGTACCGCCTCGCCCTCAACGTGACGACGACGCGGCTCATCCTCCTCAAGGCGGACGCCGGCGAGATCATCTACACGTTCGGCAACTTCGTCGTGGGCGGCAACTTCATCGTGGGCGCGGTCATCTTCCTCATCATCACGATCGTCCAGTTCGTCGTGATCGCCAAGGGCGCGGAGCGAGTCTCCGAGGTCGCGGCCCGCTTCACCCTCGACGCCATGCCCGGCAAGCAGATGTCCATCGACGCCGACATGCGCGCGGGCGCGATCGACCAGGACACGGCGCGGGCGCGGCGCTCCGAGCTCGCCAAGGAGTCGCAGCTCTACGGCGCGATGGACGGCGCGATGAAGTTCGTCAAGGGAGACGCCATCGCGGGACTCATCATGACGGCGATCAACATCGTCGGCGGCATCTGCGTGGGCGTCTTCATGAACGGCAAGGAGGTCGGCTGGGCGATCACGAAGTACGGCATCCTCACGATCGGCGACGGCCTCGTCTCGCAGATCCCGGCGCTGCTGGTCTCGATCACCTCGGGCGTAATCGTCACGCGCGTCGGCGACGTGGACAACAAGCCGCTCGGCCAGGACATCATCGACCAGTTCTTCGCGCAGCCCAAGGCGATCCTGCTCGGCGCGGTGATGCTCGTCGCGATCGGCCTCATACCGGGCTTCCCGAAGATACAGATCTTCGGGCTCGCCGTCTTCGTCGCGGCCGTCGGCTACAGCCTCGTCCTCAAGGCGAAGATCGCCGCGGCCCGCGCGGCGAAGGGCGAGGACCCGCTCGCCGCCGCCGCGCCGTCCGAGGGCAGCGCGCCCAGACCGAAGAAGAAGGACGGCGACGACTTCGCGATGGTGACGCCGCTCACCGTCGACATCGACGCGAACATCCGCGGCGCGCTCTCCTACGAGACCCTGAACGACCAGATAATGGCGATCCGCCGCGCCCTCTACCACGACCTCGGCGTCCCCTTCCCCGGCATCAACCTCTCGCTCGACCCGGCGCTGGGGGACGGACGCTACCGACTGCTCGTCAACGAGGTCCCCGTCTCCGAGGGCGTGCTCCGCAAGGGCTGCGTCTTCGCGCTCGAGGACGCGGAGAACCTCACGGCGACCGGCATCGCATTCGAGTCGGGCAAGCCGTTCCTCTCGGGGCACGATACGTGCTGGGTGAAGGAGGAGGACAAGCCCCGCCTCGACGAGTCGGGCGTCCGGTCGCTCGACCTCGGCGGCGTCCTCTCCTACCACCTTTCCGGCGTCCTCAGGCGCTATGCGCACGAGTTCCTCTCCCTTCAGGAGACGCGCATCCTCTTCGACCACATGGAGAAGGAGGCCCCGGAGCTCGTCAAGGAGGTCCAGCGCGTGCTGCCGCTCCAGAAGATCACCGACGTCCTCCAGCGCCTCGTCCAGGAGGGGATCTCGATCCGCGACCTTAAGCGCATCACCCAGACGCTCATCGAGTGGGGCCAGAAGGAGAAGGACGCGGTGCTGCTCGTCGAGTACGTCCGCTCGTCCCTGAGCCGCTACATCTCCTACAAGTTCTCGGGCGGGCAGAACATCGTCGCCGCGTACCTCCTCGATCCGTCGCTGGAGGAGAAGATCAGAAAGTCCGTCCGCCAGACGTCCGGCGGGTCGTATCTCGCGATGGACCCCGCGACCGTCCGCGCGATCCTCGCCGTCGTCAAGCGTACGATCGGCGACCTCTCGAAGATTCCCCAGAAGCCCGTCATCGTGGTCTCGGTCGACATCCGCCGCTACTTCCGGAAGATGATCGAGAAGGACTACTACGAGCTGCCCGTGCTGTCGTTCCAGGAGCTCAGCTCCGAGATCAACATCCAGCCGCTGGGAAGGCTGAAACTGTAGATGAACGCAAATCGTAGAATGTGAAGTGAGCGAATGAATTTTCTGCTGAAGATAGTCGAAGGACCGAACAAGGGCGCGGAGATCGCGCTCGTCGAGGGCGTCGCCGTCACGCTCGGCAAGGGCGATGCCTGCGACATAGTCCTCGCCGACCCGACGATGCCGGACGCCCCGTCCACAGTCGAGGCGTCGGCGGACGGCGTGTCGCTCGACGGGTCGCCCGTGGAGCCTTTCCACGTGAAGACGCTCGGCGCGACGTCGTTCGCCGTCGGCCCGGCCGACGCGCCGTGGGACGGACTCGTGTGGCCCGAGCCGGAGCAGAAGGATCCGGAGCCGGCGCCCGGCGGCGCCGAGGGGGCCGGC
>JAFRJH010000312.1 GCA_017432385.1 Kiritimatiellia bacterium | reverse complement strand
CGGCGTGAACTACCAGCGCGAGAGCGACCACCGCTACGCCCTCTGGCCCCTTGTCACGTGGGCGTCATACCGAGACGACCGCGACACGGCGGGAGAAGGGTGCTCTTGGATGGCGTGGCCGCTGTACGGACGCGTCCGCCGCCGTTACGAGTCCCAGGACATGTTCATTCCTCCGTTCTTCTCCTTCGGAAGCTCCTGGACGAAGCGTGCCGGCGACGGCGGCGCGCCGTCCGGCGAGCCCGATTCCGTCCGCGTTCGCTGCCCATGGCCGTTCTTCGAGTACGAACGCACCCCGGCGCGTCGGCGCATCAGCGTGTGGCCGTTCTACGAGCGCGATGTCAACTTCGACTATCTCAGGGGAGAGGAGACCGCCCGTGTGACGCGGTTCGGATGGAAGCTGGTCGAGATATACGACGACGAAACGCGCGTCTTCCCGTTCTGGACGAGCCGTAAGGACGACTCGTATTTCCGCATCTGGCCGCTATGGGAGTCGGAGGCCGACAAGGGCGTCAGGACGACGCGAGTCCTCGCGCTCTTCCCGATTCGCTGGGTTCCGCAGATCGACCGAAACTGGGCGAAGTTCTGGACCCTCTACGAGAACAGGGCGTACCCGGACCATGTCGACCACTCCCTCTTCTGGGGCATAATCCGCTGGAGGACCGACGGGAAATGACGCGGATGATGATCTGGCTGCGCGCGATGCGCGTACAGCAGTGGACGAAGAACGGGCTTGTCTTCCTCGCTTGGTTCTTCGCCGTCGCCGACGAGTCGCAGGCCGCGTTGGCGCGGGGATGGCGTCCGTTTCTCCTGGTCGCCGCCATGGCCGCGTCCTTCTGCCTGGTTTCCAGTTCGTTCTATCTCCTGAATGATGTCTCCGACTATGAGGCGGACAGGCTCCATCCCGTAAAACGTCTCCGGCCCGTCGCGGCGGACCTCGTGTCCAAGATCGACGCGGTGCGCGTCGCCCTGGCGCTCTTCGCCTGCGCGATGGCTTTCCCGGCGTACCTCGTCTTCCGGCACCCCGACCGGACGTGGGGATTCGCCGTGATTCTCGTCTACACCGTGATGCAGGCGCTCTATTCCGGTTTGCTTAAGCGCATCCCATATGTCGATGTCGCGGTAATAGCCGCCGGTTTCGTCTTGCGCGCGGTGGCCGGTGCCGCGGCTATGGCGGTGCGCATATCCCCGTGGCTTCTCGCCTGCGCGTTCTCGCTTTCGCTCTTCCTCGCACTATGCAAGCGCCGTCACGAGATGGCGGTCGCGAGCGAATCCCGCGCCGCGCTGAAGCGCTATCACCCGGTGGTCCTCGACGCGCTCATCTTCGCCTCCGCGTCCGCGACGCTTGCGGTGTACACCTGGTACACGCTGGCGGCGGACACCGTGGCGCGTTTCGGAACGCGCGCCCTGGTGTCTACCGCGGCGTTCGTCGCGCTTGGCCTCGCGCGCTATCTGCGGCTTGTGTACACGCGCGCCGACGTCGGCCGTCCGGAGAGGGTCCTTCTCACCGACCGTGCAATGTGGGCGATACTTGCAGGCTACGCCGCCGCAGCGGTTCTCGCGGTTGCCGTCGGGCGGTGACAATATTTAAAGGCGGATGGATGCATGGTGTCCACATGGCGGCGTCGACGGCAGCTGGCTGGGCATTGGCCGCGACTATGATCTTTTCTGGATGACTGTTAACGGTGTGTAGCAGAATGAATGGCTATATGCGGTCTGGCGAGGCGATGGAGCCGAAGTTCAGCGTTGGAAGCGTCACGCGCTTCTACGTCCCCCTGCTGCTGCAGGGGTTCTCGCAGTCGCTGGCATATCCGCTTGTCGCCGGAATAGTCACGCACGGCGCGTTCGGCGTCGACGCGCTAACTGCCTTCAGCCAGGGTCAGATGGTCATGTTCACGATCGGCGCGATCGGCGGCGGACTCGTCACCACCGGACTTGTCTTCGCCAAGACATGGATGGGTTACGTCGCCTTCAAGCGCCTCAACGCGCTGATGATGGCGGCGCTCCTGGCGCTGCAGTGCGTCGTCGCGATGCCTCCGTTTTCCGACTGGATATTCTCGGGGCTCTTCGCGCTCCCGCCGGAGCTTGCGCGCATCGCGTCGCGTACGCTTCTTTTTGGCGCATTGATGAACGGGTTCTTCTTCCTCCGCAACGTCCCGATGGTGGTCCTCTTCAACAACCTCGACAGCTCGAAGGCGAACTACGCGACGCTCATGCGCCTTGTCGCCACCTTTGCCCTCGCCGTCGCATTCCCGAGGATGGGCCTGGTGGGTCCGTGGTGGGGGCTCGCGGCGCTGACCTTCGGCGTCGGCGTGGAGCTTGTCGCAACCTGGCTGTTTGCGCGGCCGTATGTCACGCGGCTTCCCAACAGGCCGAAGGATGAAGGCACGCAGTCGCTTCCGAGCATCCCCCGCCTGGCCCACGAACAGTTCCGGTTCACGCTTCCGCTTTCGCTTGGCGGATTCCTTCTGATGTTGTCCCCTGTCGCAATCGCCGCCTTCGTCGGAAGGACGCCTGACCCAAAGGACATGCTTGCCATCCACTATGTCACGCTCGGCGTCGCGAATCCCGTGGCGTTTGCCGCGCTGCGCATGCAGACGGTGGCAATCAAGTTCCCCCCTGAGCATCCCGGAGACAGGCGTCTCCTCGCGTATGCCGTTGTCTCTGGGCTTTTCCTGGGTGTCGTCCCGCTTTTGTTCTCGACTCCGATCATCGGAGGATGGTACTTCGGTTCATACCAGAACGTTCCGCCGCGGATCATCGGAACTGCTCGCCTCGCCGTCGGGCTCTATTCGCTCATTGCCGTCGTGCAGGCGGTACGCGCCCGCGTCGAGGGTCTCGCGGCGCTTGCGAAGCGTCCGAAGGCCATCATGGCCGGGCAGATCGCCTACACGGCGTCGCTCTTCGCCGTCTGCTCCATCCTCCTCCCCCTAGGCGTGCCGGGCTGGGCGATGGCCGTCACCGCGATCTTCAT
>JAFRJH010000311.1 GCA_017432385.1 Kiritimatiellia bacterium | reverse complement strand
GCCGTCAATGCGAAGGACGTCTGGGACGACGACTACGTGGGCGTGTGGCACCTCGGCGAGAGCGCGGTCCCGATGAAGGAGTCGAGCGAGACCTCGAGCGACTTCACCACGGCGTACGGTTCCACTATTGAATACGCTGCAGACGGCGTCGTCGGCGGGTCGGTCGGCTTCCCCGCAGGAGGGCAGTACAACTCGCTCGCAGCGCCAGACCACGACGCTCTGGACGGCTTCTCGCAGTTCACACTAGAGACGTGGACGTATCAGACGGAGCACAAGCACAACGCAGGTGTTCTCGCCAAGCGCGCCGGGTTCGCCAAGGAGACGGCGTACTACCTTTTCGGCGCCTCGACCAGCACCTTGTCGACTATGCCCCTCTGCGTCGCGACGAACAAGAACGCCAACGTCGACTGGGCGTACCACCAGGTGCAGACCCTCGGCGCGTGGAACCACCTTGCCTACACGGTCGACATGACCAAGACGACCTCCAACATCTGCGGCGCAAAGAACGGCATCATGAGCACATGGAAGTCGTCCAAGGACTTCCACGGCACGATGGCGAACTGCGCGAGCGACCTCTGCCTCGGCAACCTCTACGTTAACGGGAAGGACAACTCCTTCAACGGCAGGATCGACGAGGTGCGAATCTCGAAGGTAGTCCGCTCGGCGGAGTGGATCAAGGCGACATACGAGACGGTGATGAAGCCGGACTTCGCGCACTACGAGGCCCAGGGTGCGACAGCGCTCTCTGGCTACAAGGCGTGGATGAACGCGAACGAGCTTGTCGGCGCGCCGGACGAGAAGTCCGCGAACGGCATCGCGAATGGAGTACGCTACGCCTTCGACATCGCGCCCGAGAAGGGGCCCGACGCAGTCGGCGACCCGATAATTCAGGTCGTGCGCGACGCGAACGGCAACCCGTCCGTCCAGTCGCGCGACCTCGCGACGGGACGCGACGACGTGACGTTCGGCATCCTCGCGACGCCGGACCTCACGGACTGGAGCAGCGCGAAACTGGTTCCGATGAAGAAGTTCGCTACGGACGGCCTCTGGCATCCGACCGCGAGCGAGTCTTCGGGCTACGTCTTCCCGTCCCAGATGTTCTTCAAGTACACGATCGACATCCAGGAGTAACGACATGAAAGCAAAGACAGTCGTCGTTTCCGCCGCACTCGCGCTCTGCGCCGCGCAGGCGTTCGCCATACCTCAGCTTCCGTTCAAGCGCGGGACCAACTGCCGCGGACTGGACGAATCGCCGTATTCATCGACGCAGTCGTGGTTCAATCAGAACAAAACCTATATCTACGGACTCGACAGCACCTACACCGACATAAAGGCGAAGGGCTTCGACTTCGTCCGCTTCTCAGTCGACCTCACGAAGTACTACGACAGCAACAACGACTGCCTCTATACTTCCGGCAGCTACAACATCGAGTACGTCGACCAGTGTCTGCAGAAGTGCCTGGACGCGGGGCTTTATCCCCATCTGCTGATGGGGCGGTTCCAGGGTGGCAGCATGACCGCGACCAACGCCGCTCACCAGGTGCGGTTCAAGAGGGTGTGGCAGCTTGTTGCGGACCGGTACAAAAACTGGTCCGACAAGCTCGCGTTTGAGCTGATCAATGAACCGCCGGAGTCGACCACCGAGGCTGTCACGGTCCTCAACAACCTCTTCGCGGAGACCGTCGCAATAATCCGCCAGACCAACCCCACCCGTCTCAGCCTCTGGCCGGGGGCCAATTTTGGCGTCGCTGGCTCCCTCGGGAAGGATGGATGGCTGGAGCTGCCGGAAGACCACTCCAACATCGCCATTGTGGTCCACACCTACGCTCCGTTCGATTTCACCCACCAGGGCGCGAGCTGGTGCAAAGATTCGAACGGCAATCCCAGGAACTACCATGTGGATCTAACTGACCCCCTCCGTCTCGACATGCGATGGGATTTCGGCAATATC
Source organism: Kiritimatiellia bacterium (assembly GCA_017432385.1). GTDB lineage: Bacteria > Verrucomicrobiota > Kiritimatiellia > RFP12 > UBA1067 > UBA1067. The sequence goes on along the minus strand of JAFRJH010000311.1, from coordinate 2,347 downwards.
AGGAGGTACGCCGAGGCCCATCCCGACATCCCCATCATCTTGAACGAGTTCGGCGTCATGTCGGGTCTGCCTACTCCGTCGGAGGCGCATGAATGGCTCTGCGGCATGCGCGAGTTCTGCGAGGTGAACAACATCCCCTGGGCGCACTTCGAGTACACCGACTTCAACAACTCCCAGGGGTTTGGGACTCGCAGCGCCCCGACCGGCGACACGTGGCGCACGAGCGTGCTCGAAGGGCTTTTCCCGAAGGGCTGGGACGATGAGCCCGTCACCTACGGACAGCTCGACATCGGCGCCTTCTCGAAGAAGATGCAGGTCGCGTTTACCGGCTACGCCGGAACCGAGACGCTCAGCGACTTCCCGGTGCTGGTGAAGCTCTCCACGGCGATTCCCGGCTTCAGCTACTCCGACTTCCAGCTCGCGGATGGCGGCGACCTCCGCTTCGCCGACTCCACCGGCAGGCACATCCCGCACGAGATCGACACCTGGGACACGAACGGGGTCTCGACGGTGTGGGTGCGCGTTCCTTCGCTCACCGCCGCGACGAAGATCTACGCCTGCTACGGCTGCGCCAATCCGCCCGCCGTGGCCGCCAAGGACGTCTGGAACGACGACTACGTGGGCGTGTGGCACCTTGGCGGGAGCGCGCTGCCGCTTCTGGAGTCGAGCCAGAGGAGCCCCAGCTTCATCCAGCGCAACGGACTGGGGCTTACGTTTGCGTCGCCGGGAGCCGTCGGCGGATCCGTCGCGTTCGACGGAAGCATGAGCAACTCGCTCATCGCCGTCGACCACGACAACTTCGACAAGCACTCAAAGTATACGTTCGAGGTGTGGACAAAGCAGAGCGCGCATAAGGCGAACGCCGGAATACTGTGCAAAAGCAGAGACTACGACATATGGAGGTCGTATCTCCTGACCGACAACGGTTCCGGTACGCGGCTCAGCCTGTCGAAGAACGGGACCGCCATATCGGACGCGACCGACCTGTTCGACGCCCCGGTCGACGGCAGCTGGCGGCATCAGGTCTGTTCGCTCGACACCACGTCCACGAGCGGCAACGTGAAGGGCTATCTGAACGGAGAGCTTGCCGGGACCCAGTCGGTCAAGACCAACAAGTTCGCCACCGGCGCCGGATACCTCGTCCTCGGCAACACCCAGCCCATCGGGAGGAACACCTCGTTCAACGGCAGCATCGACGAGGTCAGGATCTCGAAGTGCCTCCGCTCGGCGGACTGGATCAAGGCCAGCCACGACACAGTGCAGAAGGAGGGATTCGCGTCGTATGCGTTCGGCGACGCCCCGGCTCCCGGGCCCGGCCGCATCCTCTATGTCCCCGTCGCTGCTGGCGCCACCAACACGCTCGACGCCGCGCTCGTCACCTCGTACATCACGAACATCGTGAAGCAGGGAGCGGGAGTTCTCGTCGCGTCTGCGATTCCGGGCTACACGGGGACAATCACCGTCGAGGGCGGTGTCTGGCAGGGCGGCGCGAGCGCGGGCGACTTCGGCGGAGAAGGGGCGGTCATCGACGTCCTCGACGGCGCGTCGCTTGCCCTCCGGGGGGCGAACGGCAACGGACTTGTGGAGAACGCCTTGAGCGGCAAGACGGTGAACCTCCGCGGCGCAAAGTGCTCCAGCGCGCTCGGCAAGGTCGTCGTCTCCAGCACTGCGAACGTGAAGATCGGGGCTGCGACGGTCAACCTGACGGATTCCGACGAGACGCTGTTCCTGGACAAGATGGGCAGCACCTCCTGGTACTTCTTCCGGCTCAACTCCGGCACCCTGAACCTCGGCGGCAGGACGCTCGTCGTCTCTTCGTCCGGAGCCAACTTCGAGACGAGCGCGACGATCGAGAACGGCGGGACGGTCGACGTGCGGAACACGATGTTCGCCGCGGAGACCCTGGCGCCGTCGTTCACCGGAACCGGCACGCTCAAGTCGAACGGCACCCTGAACCTCAAGCTCCCGTTCTCCGCACAGGGATGGACGGTGGTCGGCTCGCCTGCCACGCTTACCGGCAACGTCAACAGGTGGCCGACGGACACATCCTACCCCGGGTGGGACGGGCCGATCTCCCTCTCGGGCAACTCCAAGTTCGCAAACTACGCCGGCGCCACCAAGGGCGTGTCGAACACAGTCTTCAATGCAAAAGGCGCCATCTCCGGCAGCGGTACGCTCGGCGTCGGGCCGGGCTGGCTCAATCTCCACAGCGCGGACAACACGTATTCCGGAGCGGTTACGGTGAACGGATGCGCGCCAGCCGCAAATCAGCCGGTTCTCCCGGGCGGAGGCGGAATCGGACTCCGGAACGGCGCGGCGTGCTTCCCGAACGCGTCCTCGATCACGT
>JAFRJH010000310.1 GCA_017432385.1 Kiritimatiellia bacterium | reverse complement strand
TCTGGATTGCCGTCTGCAACAACAACGAATTGAGTGATCGTGCTGGTTCTATGAAGCTTCCTTCGCCTTGGGGGAATGGCGGCAATATGACGTGGCCGATAGTGAATAACTTTAAGAGGACGTCCGACAATGGGCCTGGGACGTACTTCTGCAATACGGATCAGCTGTTTTCATTGTCTCATGATGGCACGGTAAGAGTAGAAAAATTTGATTGGTACACCACCGTTACAACAAACAGGCAATTTACATATGGGAGGCGCTGAGATGAAAGCAAGTGTTCTGAGAAAGCTGTTTTTCGCGTTGTCGACCGTGTCGGCGATTCATGTCTTCGCTGAGTGGTCAGAAACGGAGGCTCAGGCGGAGCTTGATGCCACAGTCGGATTGTGGGGTGTCAATCGCGTAGGGTTTCGCAATGCAGTTGGAGATGCGGCCTGGCGCGCCCGCAGGTCGCAGAACCATGACCGCTATCTTCGTGTTTGGTACTGCAGGCTTCTGGAGCTTGAGATTCCCTGCACGTCCGATCTGTCCGTTTCTAACGAGTGGATGGGCGCGAAGGCCGATGTCCTTCTGGAGTTGGGCCGATCGTCGTCGGTTGCAGGAGACACAAACTGCTGGTTTGCGACTGCACGTGAACACGGCATGGCCGTGACGAAGGATGTGAAAGAATGGTATGAAATCGCCGGAATTGCCACAAATGCACTGGAGGTGTTGCCCGATGGTGTGATTGTCTTGGATTCTAACATCCAAAATGGTGGTTCGAATGATGATCGCATCGCCTTCAACAAGCATATTGATGATGCTAGAAGAATGAAGAAACAGTTTTCGATAATTAAAGAGTCTGCGAGAAGGAACATGCGAGACATGACTCTTTCTCCCGCATTCTGCGAGCTCATTCCTTCAGATAGGAACTCAGTAGTCTCCAACATCGTTGAGATGGCGCATTTCACGCCTGACGAGGCGGCGTCCCTAGGCCTTACGAATGTCACGCAGCAGGCATCGAATTAATATCGAAATCGCGCAGTAGCCGCTACCCGGTAATCAGCCCGAGGTTGATGGCGATCGAGGCGGCTTCGGTGCGCGAGGTGGCGCCGATGGCCTGCAGTATGTTCGCGACGTGGTACTTCACGGTGTCGGGCGAAAGGCCAACGATCCTGGCGATCTCCTTGTTTGAGAGCCCTTTGGCGACGAGGTTAAGTATGTCGATCTGGCGCTTGGAAATCGCCGGCATCGCGGCGAAGCTCCTGATGGTGTTCCGTATCTCGGGGCTTATGACCTGCCTGCCTTCGACCACGCCGCGGATTGCGTCGACTATCTCCGTCAGCGACGAGCTCTTCACGAGCGCGCCCGACGCTCCGGCGTCCATCGCCTTCTTGAGCTCCGCGGAGGTCCCGAACGACGTGAGGACGAGCACCTTCACCCCCGGATCTTGTGCGCGTATCTGCGCAGTAGCCTCAGCGCCGGAAAGCTCCGGCATCTGGAGGTCCATAAGCACGACGTCGGGCTTGAGTTCGTGCGCAAGCTTCACTGCGTCAAGCCCCGTGTCGACCTCGCCGACGACCTCCATTCCGCCTGCGTAGGCGACTACGGACGCGATGCCCATTCTGACGACCATGTGGTCGTCGGCGAGCAGTACTCGAAGCTTCCTCTCTGGCAACTTCGTCATGTTTCCTCGGGAATCCTGATTGTCGCCTTCGTTCCGCGGCCGGGCGCGCTCTCGATCTCGATGGTGCCTTTGACGGCCTTGATGCGCTCGCGTATGCCCTGGAGTCCGAAGTGGCCTTCGCTCGGACCTGGCGCGGCGGCCGGGTCGAACCCGCATCCGTCGTCGCGCACCGAGAAGGAAATGCGTCCGTCGCTGCATTCGCCGGCGATCCAGACGTGCGCAGCGTCTCCGTGCCTGACGGCGTTCACCACCAGCTCCCGGACGACGCTCAGTACCGTGTGCGTCGTCGATTCGGAGAGTCGGCTCCTCTGGACGTTGAAGCGGACGACTGCCTTCGCGTCGCCGGTGTGGGGGGTGATCGTCCGGTTGACGGCCTCGTTCATGTCCTTCTCCGCGAAGGTGCGGCTCCTGAGGTCCCACAGGCAGTCCTTGAGCTCGCGCCGGCAGGAGGTGAGTATCTGGCTGGCAGAGCCGAGGAGCTTTGCGACGCCGTCCGTTTCGCCGACCATGTTCGCAACCTCCGCCGACTCGATCTGGAGGGCGACGCCGGTGAGCGCCTGCGAGACCGCGTCGTGGAGCTCCGCGGCGAGGCGCGTGCGTTCCTCCACCTTTGCCTTGTTTCGTACGTTCGCGGCGCGCTCCTCGAAGAGCTGCCGTCCGCGCCGGTTGTAGAGGATCCTCTGCACGACGAGAGCGACGGTGATGATGGCGACCAGGATGAGGAGATGGATGGAAACCGCCGCCAGCATCTTGTAGGACCATATCGACTTGCTAATGACGACGACGCCGTCTTCGGGCATCGGGACGATCGTTATCCCCTTGAACTTCGGAAACGACGCAAGGACTGGGTCGGTTTCGAACACCGGGTCGCAGACCCCGGTGACGCGCATGACAGTGTCAACTCTTTCACGCCTCATGTCTTCGTAGTGGGATGATACGTCGACGGCGGCATAATTTCCTTCGCTTCTCAGCCAGAGGGCGGGCCCCCGGTGCATGACTTCGGGCGGGATTGCAACTTCTGCGGTAAAGCTGACCACGCGCCGCGAGAACCCGTTTGCGTGCCTTGCGCGGCTATGGGCGCCGTTCAGCGTCGTGCTCCACGGCTTCGGCGTATCCAGAAGGGGCGCGTCTGGCGCGGGCGAGATGGCGACATCGTGCATGACGAGGCCCCCGCAGTCGTATGTGACGAATCCCGTGGCCGAGACCATGACGCCGCACTTCGGCGCCTTCGATCCTGCAAGGAGCGTGAGCTTGACTATGTGTCCGCCTTCAGTCATCAAGAACGCAGAACTCGAGCATTCGGTAAGGAGAAGCCCGCCGAGCCTTACCCGGTGCGCGAACTCCCCCGTGCGCGCGTGCTTGGCGAACGACTCGGCGTCGGATGGGTCGAGCGTGAACTCCGGCGCCGTTGCCGGCGGTGGCTTTGTGGTCTTTATGGCGTCCTTGCCATGCGGCAGCAGGAAGGCGCCGGAGAACCTCTGCCACCTGTTCTGAGAGGCGACAAGCGCGGTCACCTCCACCTCCGCGTCGGTGAGCCTGAACAGCTTGCCGAGCGGGTACTCGGATTCCTTCACCGAGGCGTAGACGACGCCGGACGGGGTACGCAGCGCAAACCAGTTCTTCCCCGCGTTCATTTCGTCCCAGGTCACCGAAGAGACGATGCCGGATACCTTCACGAGCTCATGTTCGAGTCCGCCCGACAGGACGTCCGCCGCCGTCGCCGGCCTGGCTGTCTCCGCGCCCGTTGATATCCAGGACGCGAAAGCCGCCGTTGCGAGCACGGCTATGCTGAGCGACGTTTTCATGGTGCATAGTTTCTCATATTTCCGGCCAAAACGCAAGTGCTGCCCTGCCCGTTTGGGTAGTTGCTTGACACGGGTGCCCTGTTCTATAATGTCGGCGTCAAGAGGCACATAGCCTCAAGCCGACATGAAAAAGGGCAAAACCATGAGAAAAACCATCGTCGCCGCCATGTTCGCCGCCGCCGCGCTTGCGTCCGGCAGCCTGTTCGCAGAAGACCACGTCGTGACGTTCCGCCGTCTCGACGGAACCATCCTTGAGCGCCGGACGGTCCCGCACGGCGGCACGACGACCCTGCCTGCGGCCCCGTCGGTGCCGCACTTCCGGTTCAAGGAATGGGACCGCGCGGAACGGCTCGCCTGCGTGACCAACGCCCTCGACCTCTGGGCGCTCTACGAGAACGACGGATCCAAGACCTGGGCCGCCAACACGAAGATCGAGTCGAAGTCAATCGCCGAGCGCGACGAACAGTACACGCTCGAGGAGTACTTCAAGATGTACGACAACCTCGAGTGGACGGACGAGTTCTCGCGCGGGTCGAACACCGCGGTGTCCGTCAACACCAGCAACTGGGGTTACGACACCGCGAACCGCGACCAGTACTCCTGCGAGACCTCCGGCAACAACCAGGCGGAGACGAACGGATACCTCGCGCTGACGGTGCGCCGCGAGCCGTGGACGAGGTGGGGCAAGAGCTACAACTTCACGAGCGGCGGAATCAGGAGCGACAACAAGGTCGCGTTTAGGTACGGACGCTGCGAGGTGCGCGCCAAGCTCACGCGCATGCCCGGCGTCGCCCCGGCGTTTTGGATGATGGGCAGCGGCTACAACACCTATCCGAAGAACGGGGAGATCGACATATTCGAGCAGCCGAGCGGCGGCGAGTGGGCCGGGGCGAACATGCATGTCCCGACACCTGGTGTGCAATACAAGTCCATCCAGAACAACTCCCAGTGTGCGCCGCCGGACGGCGTCCACTTCGGCGACGGATTCCACCGCTTCGGCATCATCATCAACGAGCGCGAGCTCGTCTACTACGTGGACAACCACATCTTCAAGCGCATTGACGCGCGCGACGACCGCTACGAGATGATCCGCCGCTGTTACCAGTTCATCGTCCTGGGCGTCGGAATCGACGACGGCTGGCTGAAGGACGGCCCTGGCCTCGCCCTGAGCGAAAGCGACATCCCGTCCGACTTCCAGAGCGTCGACTTCCTGGTCGACTACTGCCGCATCTACACGAACACGAAGGAGAACAACACGGTCGCGCTCGAGCCGCCGCCTGCCGCGGCGAAGCTCTCCGGACCCGTCAAGTCTGCGGTCTGGTACGGGCAGTCGCTGATCTGGGGAATGCCCGGATATCAGGTCATGACCCGCAACATCGACAAGCTCGGCTGGAGCTCGATGTACATCGACATGTATACCCGGACGGCGATCGAGACGTTCGTGAAGCAGGAGAAGCCGGACGTCATTACGTTCCTGACGATGCCGAGCCAGAGCCCGACCTCGAACACGACGCCTTTCGCCGCGCCGGGCATGTCGTCGATCAGCATTAGCGCCAACGCGAACGCGGGCAACGAATACGACCAGCGCCTGCAGCTGTTCGCCGGCTACCTGTACGACTCGAACCGATTCTCGCCGTCCGACTCGAGCATCGACGCGATCAAGCTCTCCGACGACGTCGACTTCACGAACTGCGTGGCCGTCTGCGCCGACCTCGTGGAGAACGCGACCGGCGCGAGGGTGAAGGTCGTCGGCGTGAACGTCATCGCGACGAACGGCGTCGAGAACGCGAACGGAGTCGTCGGCAAGGGCTTCTCCACCCTGTTCACGAAGCTGAACGAGATGAAGGACGACAACGTCATCCTGTTCTTCCAGGGAATGAACTGGCAGAAGTACGACTACATCAAGAAGCGCGCCAAGTCGGATCTCGACTCCAAGTTCGGGTACATCGGCAAGTCCGAGGTCTATCCGGCGTACCAGTTTGTGTACGCGACCGAGAACGTCTCCGCCTCCTCCAGCTACCCCGCGCCGCTTCCGATCACCAATCCGAGCGGGACCAAGAGCTGCGTCCACACCAACCATTCGTACTGCGCGACGGTCAAGTTCAGCGAGCCGGAATCCCAGGTCGAACCCGACAGGGTTCTCTACGTCCCCGTCGCCGCCGGCGCTACGAACACGCTGAACGCCGCCGACGTCACTTCGTACATCACGAACATCGTGAAGCAGGGCGCGGGTGTTCTCGTCGCGTCTGCGATTCCGGGCTACACGGGGACAATCACCGTCGAGGGCGGCGTCTGGCAGGGCGGCGCGGGC
>JAFRJH010000033.1 GCA_017432385.1 Kiritimatiellia bacterium | reverse complement strand
GTCGAGCGACAACGTCTTGCCATATAGTTTATCGTAGGTGTAGCTGTTGTTCGGCTTAAGCGCGATTGTGTTCATCGCACCCTGGTCGTTGTGGCCCGTTCCTTTTACATGGTAGTTCCTGTTCTCGTTTATCACGGTGTCGGTTTTGCCGTCTGCCGCGGTGATTCGGTTGATCCAGATCGTCGCGCCGTCGCGGACGTAGATGTGCGAAGACGTATTGTCCGCGCCGAGCGCGTACTGGCACATGCACGCAACAACACCGTCATTGATGACGATAGGGCCGGTGAAATTCTGGATCGGCGTGTCCATCACAAGAGTGCCGTCGCCTTCCTTGACGATTGCGTATGCCGCAAGGTCGCCGTTGAAGGAGCTGACATCGTAGCTCGTGCCGTTCGCCGTGTTGTATTCTGAAATCGCTTCGGCGAGCGTGTTGGTCGTGCCGTCGTCCGAGCCTGCCATGAGGACGATCTCGGACGTCGTGCCTGGATTGTATGCAGAGGCACAGACCGCCATCGGCGCGAACGCCGCGACAGAGACCGAGGCGAAGAGCGCTACGTCCTTCAGGTTTACGGACACAAAACAGGTTTTCATGTTGACTACCTCCCTATGCACGTACTGATGGTAATATTATATCACAAATCCAACCGCAGCAAACAAGTCGTCTTCAATTATTTTGAGGCGGGTGCACCGTTCCTGGCATGATCCACAGGCGATATGGCATGTCCGCGCCATGTGCCCCTGCACTCCCCAGTCTACCTGACGGACACCTTGAAGCCCGGCGCTGGCTTGAGGATGAGGCTCCTCCCGTCGTCGGAGATGACGACCGCCCACTTGCTTGAATCGAACGAACAGCGCTTCGCCATTGTCGCGTGGCCGGAGGTGGTGATCAGGCTTCCTTCGCCGGAAATCTCCGCGATCGTATAGCTCCCGCTGGTAAGCGCCGCGAGGTTCGTCACCGTCACGCCGCCCGTCTCGCCGAAGGAGAGCGGCACCGAGAGCGACAGCCTGCGCGCTGGATCCGCCACGATGTCCGCCGCGTTCACGACGAAGCTGTTCGTGATCGTGAGCGAAGGCGCGGCAGAGGCGTCGGCGGCGGTGCTGACGACCGTCGGCCAGCCGCTGATCGTCGAGGCGACGTAGGCGTTGCCGTTCAGGTCGAGCGTGGCTCCCTCGGCAAAGCGCATCTCGTCGAAATGCGGCAGGTCCGCCTCGTCGATCGAGCGCGTGAAGAGCGAACCGTCGCCAGGGTCGAGCACGAGCTCGAAGTTGTTGGTGTACGCGGAGTAGTCGGTCAGGTCTTCCGGCACCTCGCGCCCCTGCCTGTCGAAGACGAACCCGAAGTTCTTCGGCCAGGTCACGTTGTCGCCGCGGACGGAGCCGCAGCAGGCGCGGACCTGTATCTCGTGGGGACCGGGCGTGAGCGCGACCGGAACGAACTTGTACGCGGGATCGACATGGTTGTCGTTGCTCACGTAGCTGTAGTCGATGGCCATCGACCCGTCGATGTAGACCCGCGCATACTGTCCTATGGCCACGGCGAAAGTCCAGACGGCGTTCTCCCCGGTACGGTTCCAGATGTATCCGGAATAGGTAGCGACCTTGGCGTTGCTGTTCGGCGCGCCGTAATGCTGCTTGACCAGCATGTTCATGACGTTCGGCCCAAGCGCAACCAGGTCCGCCGAGGCGGCCCTGGCCGTGAACGTCGCATGCCAGTTGCTGCCCTGGTTGTTCGCAGGAAGGTCGGAGACGTTAACCGCCACGTTGGTGCCCTCCAGGAGGCCCGGAGCGGGGCCGCGCGGCAGCTTGACCGTGCCTCCCTCGACGTTGAGAAGCGGCGAGCCGATTCCGGAGTAGTACTCCATCGTGTTGGGGCTCAGCTTGTCGATGCGCGAAAACGTACCGGAACCTCCCTGGATTCGCCCGGAATGGTACATGCCGGCGTCCTCCACGCTCGTAAACGTGAGGTTGCTGAGCGTCTGCACGTCGGGCGAGACGAATTCGACGCCGAAGTAGTCGAGAACCCACTTCGAATTCTGGAGCCTGTAGTCCAGGGCATGCGATCTGCTTACGACGACCGGGACTTCCGGCGGCAGCGATCCGGCGCCATACACGTAAAGGAGGCCCTTGTCGACCGTAGCCGTGCCGACAAAGCTGTTCTCGGGATTGAGCAGCGAAAGCCGTCCAGCCGGGAACGTCTTCGACTCGGGCTCGAGGCAGATGTTGCCGTTCCCGGAAACCGGCCCGGCAAGAAGCACCCAGTTGTCGGGGATCCCGGCCTGCGTGCGCATCTTCAGCGTGGTGCCGTTGAGCCGCATCGGGTTGAATATCCTGTTGTGTTTCTGCTCCCCGTATTTGGAGTAGAAGAAGGTCCCGTCGTTGTTGTCACCCCAAAGCCAGGCCGTCTCCCCCGTGAAGTTGAAGAGCCAGGTGTAGCCCGAGTAGGACGACTGCCAGAAACGGAACCCGGAGTTGTCGCGGATCTCAAGCTCGTTTCCTTCCGTATTGTTGTCGTTGAGACTGTTGCCTGCCAGATAGTATATCGAGTCTTCAAGCACAAGCTTGCCCGGTCCGTCGACGGACGAAGCCTGGACAGTCGCGTCGCACCACCCGCCGCCCGACAGGTTAATCGTGTCGGAATTGACGACAAGCGTGTGCCCGTTCAGGTATACGTGAGTGGCCAGGAATGCCCAGGCAGGATGCATGACCGTGGCGTCACCATCGAGATACAGGGTCTTGCCGTAGAGACCCGTCGGATTGTATACGTTAGCCGGCCTGACCGGCAGGATCTTCAGCGCGCCCTGATCGTTATGTCCCCTGCCGGCGACATGGAGGTTGCGGTTGAGGTTGAAAACGCCGTCCATCTTGACTGTCTTTCCCTTGTCGTTGACACCGTCGACGACAACTCGATTGCACCAGAACGTCGCACCGTCGCGCACATACACGTGCGAGTCGGTCGTGTCCGCGCCGAGCGCCTCGGTGCACATGCACTTGAGGACGCCGTCCTTGATGATGACAGGACCCGCGTAGCCGCTGATCGCCGTGTCCATCACGAGCGTGCCGTCGCCATCCTTTACGATCGCGTGTCCCTTGAGATCGCCGCCATTGAAGGCGCTGATGTCGTAGCTCGTGCCGTTCGCCGTGTTGTAGGCGTCGATCGCCTCGGCAAGCGTGTTGGTCGTGCCGTCGGTCGAGCCTGCCATCAGCACGATCTCGGGCGTCATGCCTTGCTCATATGCAGAGGCGCAGACCGCCATCGGCGCGAAAGCCGCGGCACACAACGAGGCGGCGAGCGCCCCAAGCTTCGAATTCACGATCACACTGCTGGATTTCATTTCTGCTGCGTTCCTTTATATACCTG
>JAFRJH010000309.1 GCA_017432385.1 Kiritimatiellia bacterium | reverse complement strand
TGGAGAGGAAGGAAAGGCGAAAGTACATGCGCCAGGCGATGAAGTTCGCGCAGCAGGTCATGTTCGACGAGGTCTACGCCAGGTACGTGCCGCTCTACGAGAAGGCGTTCGCCGAGGCGAAGGCGATGAAGGTCCCCGAGAGCATGGAGGCGCGCAAGAAGGAGCTCATCGACGGGCAGGAGGAGAGCTTCGACATGCTGCGGCAGGCGCTCAAGGCGTACGAGGAGGCGAAGAAGGACGGGACGCTCGACAAGGAAGACGAAGAAGGGGATGACGACGACGATGACGACGATGAGATGCCGCGGCGGCACCGTCCGACGTTCGTCTCCCCGAAGCCGGAAGACGCGCACACCGATGCCGAGTTCTTCGAGAAGGTCGCGATGCCGTTCTACACGAAGCACATCGTCGAGACCTACGACGCCTCGTCCGAGACTAACGCCGAGGTCCGCGCGCGCGTCCTGCGCGTGAGAGAGTCGCTGGCGCGGCACCTGGCCTATCTCGACTTCGAGCTCTATCCGGAGCTCGACAGGGCGGCCGACGCGCGCTGGCTGTGGAAGAACGGGTGCAGGGACGCCGCGGTCGGCCTCTATCTATACGACTCCGGGTCGGCTGACGACAAGTTCTGGAAGTGGAAGGAGCGCTTGGCGGATGTGGCGGCCAAGCACGACGTCACCAAGGAGCCGATCTTGGGGATGATCTTGCGCCGCAAGTGCTACCACCGCGCCGAGGAGCACCACGGCAAATGGCCCAAGCACCGTCCCGACAGCGTCGTCAAGGCGGCGTACGCCGACTTCGCCGAGTCGTTCAACGCCTGCACGGGCATCCTGGCTGCGGCGGACTGCCGCATCGCCGAGTGGATGGATATCTCGTCGCCGCTTCCAGTCGGTTCCGGGGCGAAGCTCGGCAATCGCTACTTGGAGCTCTGCCAGCGGGCGGCGGCATGCAAGCACGCCGCGTTTGCCGCGCGCGGGGAAGGCTGGGCAAGCGAGGTCTCGGAGGAGGGCTGGAAGGGCTGGGAGGCGAACAACCGCGAGGCAGAGTCGAATCTGCTCGAGGCCGCGGCGCTCAAGCCGGACCGCGCCCGCCCGGCGATGATGCTCGCCGACCTGTACGGGCGCAGCTGCGGAAGCGGCGACCCGATCGCATGGTTCAACAAAGGCGTGTCGAACTCGCTTGACGAGGCCACGTGGTTCGTCTCGGGGGCGCTCCAGTTCCAGACGTCGAGGTGGGGCGGTTCGACCGATCTGCTGATTGACGTCGCCACCAACGCCGCTGCCAACGTCTGCACCTCGTCACGCTTCGCCTACATCACCGCGGCATCGGTGGTTGGCAAGATGCTTGAGTACGAGTACGAGGGTGGTACGCGCACCAACGTCTACCGCAGCGTATTCCGCCCGGAGCTGACGGCGGCGCTGTACCGCATGTTCGACGCCTACATCGCGGCGGACAACAAGGATCCGGCGCTCGGCCCCGACTTCTTCAGGACGACGGCCCTCACGCTCGCCGTCGAGGCCCGTGACTGGGACCGCGCCCGCGCCTACTACGACGCCATCAAGAAGGGGATCGTCAACGACAAGTCCCTTGAGTGGGTGTGGCGCGCCACGGCGAGCGCCGAAACCGTGAATATGTGGACCGTCATGATGACGCTCGGGCGCCGCCGCTGCGGACGCGAGCTCCTCGACGCCGAGCAGGCGATGGACGAGGGAAGGTTTGCCGACGCCTATGCGTACTACGGCAAGATGTGCGAGCGCAAAGACCTCAGCGAGCGAGAGCGCGCCCTCGCCGGCGGCAGGGCCTTCGCCTCCCGCAAGTCGATGCAGGAGGCGCAGGGCGGATGGGTGGACCTCATGCCAAACCGCTGCGGAGGTGATACGTGGAACCACTGGAACGACGTAGTCCTCGGCGACGACGGCAGGGTGCGCCTGCGCTGGGGCAACAGGTCCCATGCGCTCTCCCTGGTGTCGGTTCCGGGCATTGGAAGCGAGTTCGAGGCGACTGTCCACTTCGAAAAGGGCAAGCCTGACCAGAAGGTCTGGGACATCGGCTGGGGGTGGGCGCGTCCGTTCCGCTGCAACCAGTCCGCATGGGCCTATCCCTACCTCTACTTCACCCGAGACGAGAAGGGCGACCACTTCGCGATCGATTCCTGGACCGAGGAGAACAAGGAACTCAAGGCCAAGAACGACGCCAACTACTGGGACAAGAACCGCGGCAAGGACCCGCTGCGCCGAGTGTGCTGCGTCGACCTCGAGCCCGCCGACTCGCATTCGTTCCGCGCAATCTTCGGCAAGACGGACTTTGTGGTGGAGGTGGATGGACGGCAGGTATACACCAGGCCGATGGACGACCTTCTGTCCGTCGATTACCAGTCAGACCGCGTCCAGTATCCAAGCGGCGACGTGATGCCGACGTGGAAGGTCTACGAAGGCTGCGCCTTCTCCGGCTACCGCTACCGCCGCATCCCGGCGGGTGGAAAATAGCCAGGCACGGTCCGCGGTGTCCCCCGCACAAAGGCGCAACCCCCTTGTTGCGAACAGGCGGATTTGCTATAATCCAAATATAGCAAGTTTGTCCGGCGGAGTCCGTCCGCCCGGAAACGCAGATGGACAAGTCAGAAAGCGGAAAGATCCCCGCCGAGCTGAGGATCGGCGACCGTTTCGGGGACTGCACGGTCCGCGGCCTGATAGGCAGCGGTTCGATGGGGGCGGTGTACCTTGTAGTGGCGCCGGACGGGGCCGAGTACGCGCTCAAGGTGATGAGCCCCGAGGTAATGGCCCGCGACGCCGACTACAGCGCGCGCTTCATACGCGAGGCCGAGTTCGCGATGAGCATAACCCACAAGAACCTCATCGCCGTGCACGACGCGGGCGAGAACCACGAGACGGGCATCTGCTACCTTCTCATGGACTACATGCCGGGCGGCAGCCTTTCGGACCTCCTCTCGAAGCGCGGGCCTCTTCCGATAAACGAGGCGGTGTCGATCGCCTCGCACATCGCGTTCGCGCTTGAGGCCGCGCACAGGCGCGGCGTGATCCACCGCGACATAAAGCCCGACAACATCCTCTTCGCGGCGGACGGCACGCCGAAGCTTGCGGACCTAGGCGTCGCAAAGTTCGAGCACGACGCGAACGCGACGATGGTGACGAAGGAAGGGATGATCGTCGGCACGCCCGCCTACATGGCGCCCGAGCAGATGATGAACTCCCACTGCATCGACGCGCGCGCCGACATCTACTCCCTCGGCGTCGTCCTCTACGAGATGCTGACGAACAAGCGCCCCAACGACGGCAGCACCGTGATGGGCATGCTTGCGAAGGCGATACGCGGCGAGCCGCTGCCTGACGTCAGGACGATGCGGCCCGAGGTCTCCGCCGCAGTCGCGTACGTGCTTTCCCTCATGTGCGCGCCGAAGCCGGAGGACAGGCCGAGGACCTCGGGGGCGGCGGCCGATCTGCTCGTGCGCGCGGACTCCGACAGTCTGCTGATGACCGATGGCGAAAGGCGGTCCGGCGGCCACGTGGAGCTGGCGCCGAAGCGGAGATGGTGGCACATGTTCGGATTTTCCGGAAAGGCATCCACATGACACACGTCTTCATGCCCGGCGAAACGTTCCTCGGCTACACGATAGAGCGGCTTCTGGGCGAAGGCGGGCTTGGCTCCGTATGGCTCGCTCGCCACGGGATGCTCGACACGCTCTACGCCGTGAAGGTGCTCGACCGCGATGTCGCGAAGGCCAAGCCCGAGTACGTCAAGCGCTTCGTGCGCGAGGCCAAGCTCGCATCGAAGATACACCATCCCAACCTCGTCGCGGTGCATGACGCCGGCTATGACGACGGGCGCGACGTCTACTACCTCGTGATGGACTACGTCAGGGGCGACACGCTCCGCCTGGCGCTCGCGCTGGGAGGTCCGAGGCCCGAGGGCGAGGCGGTGGAGATCATACTGCAGATCGCCGGCGTGCTCGAGACGTCGCAGCAGTACGGGCTCGTCCACCGCGACCTGAAGCCGGAGAACATCATGGTCACGCCGGACGGAACCGTGAGGCTCCTCGACCTCGGCGTCGCCAAGGTCTCGAACAACATGGACTCGCTGCGCACCATGGCGGCGTCCGTTTTCGGAACGCCGTCCTACATCGCCCCCGAGCAGGCCGTCGACTCCAGCACGGTGGACCCGCGGGCGGACGTATACTCGCTCGGCGTGATACTCTTCGAACTCCTGTCGGGAAGGCGCCCCTACGACGGCAAAACGCCGACCGACGTCCTGCGGCAGCTCCTCGACAGCTCGCCGATTCCGGACGTGCGCGACTTCGCGCCGGG
>JAFRJH010000308.1 GCA_017432385.1 Kiritimatiellia bacterium | reverse complement strand
GTCAGCGGCAATGCACCCTGTGCCGCGGTTTCAATTGCAACCAGACATTTTGAGATTTCGTCCGCACCGTAATCTCAATTTACTGTTGATTTATGCCGCCCCTATTTGATATGATTTCGACCATGAAGAACGCAGATATAGTCAGGGCGTGGATCTCCCTTGGCGATGCCAAGCCTGCATATGGCGAATTCAAGCAGGCTATGACCCGGCGAACCGACGCCGGGCCGTACGGCTTCATGTCGGTGTACGCGGCAATGGAAATGGTGTTCCGAGAGGACTTCTGCTGTCTCTACTACCGGCTTATGCACATGTATTATTCACGCAGCGTCGCGCGGATGAAGGCAGTGGAGCGTCGTCCGAAGTACTATGCCGCTGAAAACGAGCGAAGACGCGCGCTGGCTTCCGAGCGGCGGAAAATCCGAGCGCGGCGGACAGTAAATGCACGTCCGACGAGCGATGCCCTTCTTGATGCATGGGAGCACCGCAAAGACTCCCACGAGGCAGCAATCAGGTTTGGGAGCATGCTTGAAGATCTTGAATGCTATCTTGACAATTCGCTCATCCGCGACGAGTATGGAGCAATCATTGGCCGCAATCCGGGAATAAAAGGCTGGCTTTTTGAGAATGTTCCCAAAATCTCGGAGCACTATGCGACGGCGATGCGTTACAAGTCGGCAGCGAGGAAATTGAAGCAAATCGTGGAGCTCGTAGATCCAACACCTGTTGATGTAGTGCTTTCGGCTCCTGGAAAAGACTTAGATTACGGTGCGGACGAAATGTCAGAGGATTTACAGAAGGATTCTGAGAAGATAGAAGAAAATGGGGAAATCTCCTCGAAATGCGAAGAATGTGGCGGAAGTGAAAATGACAAGTCGGGGAAGCTCGACGAAGAGGTTCCGCCTGTGGAGATTGTCAGGGCCTGGGCGATATGGTATGAGGTGGCCAAAGATATCAGACCATGCGTGGCGGCGCTTATGGAACGACTCGATGCGTTGACCGATCCAGGGCGCGTTGAAGATGCAAATATGCTTGCAGCATGGAGAAAGAAGTATCAAAATAAGATTACGGTGCGGACGAAATCTCGTTGGCGGCGACGACTGGCAAGGATAGGGCGGATCGCTATGCGTCAAGGGAACCGGCAAGACCATGGCTCTTGATATAGCGGCAGAATCATGTCGCATTGGAATCATGGCTCTTGGCAGAATCATGACACGCGATAAATCGGCAGGATCATGGCTTTTAATAAAACGGCAGGCTAATGTCACATTGGAATAATGGCTCTTGGCAGGATCATGACGTGTGATAAATCGGCAGGATCATGGCTCTTGAGAAAACAGCTGAATTATGGGTCTTGATAAAGCAGTAGGATTATGGGTCTTGATCAATTCGGCAAGATCATGGCTATTGGCCAAACAAAGTGAAAACAATTGTCCCATGTTGAGACAGAATGTCGCTATTTCGGGCTGGTGCTATTTTGGCATGCAGTTTGCTAAGTTGTGTCGGCGTCATATGTAGTGGCGCTGTGAGGAGGCAGAAATGAACGCAACTTACGAACCGCCGGAGGACAACGAGAAGTGCCTGGAGAAGTACGGTACGGACCTGACCGCGCTTGCGCGGGCGGGCAAGCTGGATCCTGTACTCGGACGCGACACGGAGATTCGTGACGTGATACGGATTCTTTCCCGCAAGACCAAGAACAATCCTGTGCTGATAGGTGAGCCGGGCGTCGGCAAGACGGCGATTGTCGAGGGGCTTGCGCAGCGCATCAACCGCGGGGACGTCCCCGACGGGCTGAAGGACCGTACGGTCTTCGCTCTCGACATGACGGCGCTGATGGCGGGGGCGATGTACCGCGGGCAGTTCGAGGAGCGCCTGAAGGCGGTTTTGAAGAAGATCAAGGAGTCGGAGGGGAAGATCATCCACTTCATCGACGAGATACACACGATTGTCGGCGCCGGCAAGACGGAGGGGTCGTCCGACGCGGGCAACATGCTGAAGCCGCTCCTGGCGCGGGGAGAGCTCCACTGCGTCGGCGCGACGACGCTCGACGAGTACCGCAAGTACATGGAGTCGGACAAGGCGCTCGAGCGCCGGTTCCAGCCGGTGCAGGTCGACGCCCCCAGCGAGGAGGACGCGATCTCGATCCTGCGCGGAATCAAGGAGCGGTTCGAGAAGTACCACAACGTGCACATCCGCGACGAGGCGCTGGTGAGCGCGGTCGTCCTTTCCTCGCGCTACATCCAGGACCGGTTCCTTCCCGACAAGGCGATAGACCTGCTGGACGAGGCGTGCGCGAGGATCCGCACCGAGATGGACTCGTGTCCGCAGGAGCTCGACGAGATCTCGCGCCACGTTCGGCGACTCGAGATCGAGGAGATCGCGCTCAAGAAGGAGAAGGACCCGAATTCGAAGAAGCGGCTCGAGGAGCTGCAGAAGGAGCTTGGCGGACTGAAGGAGAAATCCGACCGGATGACCGCGCAGTGGAAAAAGGAGAAGGCCGCGCTCGAGGAAGTGCGGCATGTGAGAACGCAACTGGAGGAGGCAAGGACAAAGTATGAAAACGCCCTTACAAGAGGTGACAACGAAACCGCGGCCCGCTACAAGTACGGCGTCATCCCCGAGCTCGAAAAGCAGCTCAAGGCCCATGAAGACGGTGCGCATAAAACTGACGCCGAGGCCCTGCTCAGGGAAGAGGTGACGGCCGACGAGATCGCCGAGGTGGTCTCGCGCTGGAGCGGCATCCCCGTCGCGAAGCTCGTCGAGGGCGAGCGCGAGAAGCTGATGCGGCTCCCGTCGATACTGCACGAGCGGGTGATCGGACAGGACAAGGCGGTTGACGCCGTCGCGGACGCGGTGATCCGCTCCCGCGCCGGCATCAAGAGCCGCAACCGCCCCGTGGGCGCGTTCCTGTTCCTCGGTCCGACGGGCGTCGGCAAGACGCATTGGGCAAAGATGCTGGCCGAGCGGGTCTACGGGGACGACCAGGCGCTTATCGCGCTCTACATGTCGGAG
>JAFRJH010000307.1 GCA_017432385.1 Kiritimatiellia bacterium | reverse complement strand
GGCTTTGCGGAACTGCTCGGCCTCGACGATGGATAGTCGACGCGCCTCCTGCCTCGCAAAATACACTTCCTAAAACCACCTCACCCCTGCAAACATTGGGCGAAGTCTCATTCTGACTTCAAAAAATGGGTAAACTCCAGGCAGAATTTGAATTTGAAAGGAACGGAAAATGAGCAATATTGATATGCAAATGTTGAGGCGACTAGTGTTGGCTACTGTCTGCGCAGCGGCGTTTTGCGCCTGCGGCGTATTTGCCGCGGAAGGCAAGTTCCCTGTCGAGGGGCAGATGCTCGTCGGCGTGAACTACTGGGGCTCGAAGTCGGGCATCAGGATGTGGCGCGCAGACGAGTGGGACGAAGCGTCCATCGAGAAGGATATATCTGCGCTCGCGGCGACGGGCGTCGAGCTGATGCGTGTCTTTCCGACCTGGAGCGAGTTCCAGCCGATTCGGCAGGAGAAGAAGTATCAGGGGGCGCCGGCCCTCATTCTGCGCGACGGCACCGACGAGGAGATCTATGATCCGCTCTGGCTCGACCCAGGCGCAGTGGCGCGGTTCGAGAAGTTCTGCGAGATCGCCGAGCGGCACAACGTCAGGCTGATGGTCTCCATCGTCACGGGCTGGATGTCCGGGACGCTTTTTGCGCCGCGCATCGTCGAAAACAGGAATCTCATCACTGACCCCGAAGCCGTGATGTGGGAAGGACGCTTCGCGCGCGCGTTCGTCCGGCGCATGAAGGGCAAGAAGGCAATTGTCGCCTGGTGCCTCGGCAACGAGTCCAACTGCATGGGTGCGGCTGACAGTCGCGCGCAGGCGTGGATGTGGCTCAATACGATTTCGTCCGCGATCCGCATGGAGGATCCATCGCGTCCTGTCGTCTCCGGGATGCATAGCCAGACTTCGGACGGCTTTGGCCCGCAGCGCGGCGACTACAACAAATGGACGCTTCAGATGCAAGGCGAGCTTCTCGACCTGCTCACCCCCCATCCCTATCCTGCCGCATTCCGCATCGAGGCCAACAGGGGCCCGTTCAACTGCTTCCGCAACGCGCTTCATCCGGTGTCGCAGTGCCTGTTCTACTCTGCTGTTTCGGGGAAACCCTCTTTCCCGCAGGAGATCGGCAGCCTCGGACCCAGGATGTCGCCGGACTGGATGAGCGCCAAAGGCATGCGCCAGCAGATGTTCACTTGCTGGGCGCACGGACTCGGCGCGTACCTCTGGTGGTGCGCGTTCATGCAGACGCATCTCGACTATGCGCCGTATACGGCGTGTCACATGGAGCCGGAACTGGGGCTGCTGAACGCCGACGAAGGCAGAACGCCGAAACCGATGGCGAAGGAGCTCAATGCGTTTCGCGATTTCCGCGATTCGCTGCCGTTCGACGCCCTGCCTAAGTACAAGACCGACGCCGTGTGCCTCGTTTCCGAGCGCGAGGATTTCTATCACCAGACGTTCGGCGCGTTCATGCTTTCAAAGGCGGCGGGCTTCGATCTGGAGTTCGTCGGTGCCGATTCGCGCGAACTGCCGGATTCCAATTTCTACATCCTCCCGTCCGGCAAGGGATGGGGAACGTATTCGCGCAAGACGTGGGACGAACTTGTCGCGCGCGTGAAGAAGGGCGCGACGCTGCTCGTTTCGCGCGGATTCGAAACGGGCTACATCGACTGGCCGGACATCACAGGGCTTGAGCAGACGACTTACCACAAGTGGCGGAAGGAATCGTTCGAGTTCGAGGGGCGGAAGATGTCGTTCGCAGATTCCTACACCGCCGAGCAGAAGCCCATTGATTGCGAAGTGGTGGCGAAGGACTCCTCCGGCAACGTCGTCGTGAGCCTCAAGCATCTCGGCAAGGGCAAGGTTATAGTCGTCAATTTCGCGCTTGAGAAGTGCATCGTCGAGCAGGAAAGCGAAGTCGTTGACAACAGCTTCTCCAACGAACTTTGGCGCATCTACGCTTTTGCCGCGCGGGAGGCGGGGGTGAATCGTCTTGTTAGAAAGGAAGATCCGTGTCTCCTTCTGACCGAGCATCCGCGATCAGACGGTTCATGTATAGTTGTTGCGGTCAATACGCATGACACGCCAGTTGGCTGCCCGATTAAAGTTGACGGCAAGGTCGGGCGCGTCTGGAACGGAACGCTCAAGGACGATGTTCTCTCAATCTGCGAAAATGATGGATGCGTCTTTGAAGTGACGCCAAATGGAAAATAAAGAAGGTGCTTATGCGAATGCATTGCAGAACGACGAGAAAAGTGTTTTGTCTCAAGCTTTTTGAGGTGGCGGCGTTAGCGCTGCCGCTTGCAGCGGCGGCCGGGGTGGTGTTGCCCGAGAACACGGACGAAATACTCGTCAATCCCGATATGGGGCTGGTGATGTTCCACTATTCCAACCGGCAGTGGGCATATGGGCAGCTTCAGGAGCGGGGCGACACGCTCGACTGGTTTCCTGGTGTTTCAACGGCATACTTCCGCTTGCCATGGTGCCTCTTGGAGCCGAACGAAGGTGAATTCCGCTGGGATTTGATCGACAGCTATGCCGCGCCGTGGATTGCGGCGGGGAAGCAGATTGGGCTTCGCGTGACATGCAGCGAGTCGCGTTACACGTTTGCAACGCCGGAGTGGGTGAAGGACGCTGGCGCGAAGGGCTGGTTCTTTAAGATGAAGATGATCAAGATCTTCGGCAAAGACCCTCCCGGCGGAGAGATGGAGCTGTGGGAGCCCGACTATGGAGACCCCGTGTTCCTTGAAAAGCACGAGAACTTCCTCAAGGCGATGGCTCGGCGCTACGACGGAAACCCGAACGTCGCGTTCATCGACGTGGGTTCGATCGGCATGTGGGGCGAAGGGCATACCCGCGCCTACGAGAAGGAACTCAAGGCCGCAGGACGCGACCCGGAGGAGGCTTTTCACCGACACTACGAACTGTATAGGCGGACGTTTCCTCATTCGACCATTCTTTGCATAGACGACCAGGCGGGCTCGTCCAATCCGAAGAGTGCTGCGGACGTGCCGCTGATGAAGAAAGCGTACGACCTCGGCTTTGGATTCCGCGACGATTCGATCATGGTTTTCACGGCGGACATGGTGCAAGATCGCCTGAAGTCTCATCCCTGGTGGTTTCACGCGGATTGGGCTGAGTATTTCGCCAAGTCCGCGCCGGTGTTCGTGGAGCACGAGCACTACGGACTCTCAACAGACCGAGGGGCGTGGAACGACGAAAAGCTTGTGGAGTCTGTCGATGCGTACCACGCCACATGGCTCTCGCTCCATGGCTGGCCGAAGGAGATTTACGACAACTCGAAGGAGGCATATGCTCGCGCGGCGCGGCGGATTGGCTATCGCTTTGAACTTCGCAAGGTGGAGTTCCCCGACGAGGTGGCGATTGGCGAGCCGTTTGCGGTGAAGTCTGATTGGGTCAATGTCGGCGCCGCGAGATGCTACAAGGGCGCGACGCTCGCGTGGACGCTTCTCGACGGGAAGGGGCGCGTCGCGTGGGTGTCGACGGAATATTCCTACGATTTCAAGGACGCTGAACCCAAGACGGGAGGCGTGGAGAAGCCAGTGTCGCTTTCGACGCGTTGCGTGGCCGGTTTTAAGGGCGACATTCCGGAGATCAACGACGGCGTGTGGGTATACACGGTCGCGAACAAGGTTGGCAACTTTGCCAACGACAAGCGGATTCCCACCATTGAGCCCGGCGTCTATACGCTTTGCGTTTCCCTTGGCTCGCCAGACGGAACCCCTCGCATCGCGCTTCCGCTGAAGACTCAGATCGGCAATACCAGGCGCTATTCCGTCGGTGCGATCAAGGTCAAGTAGTATATTAAGGAGAAAAATGAAAAAGATTATGCCAGCTATAATTGCTTTGGGCGGCGCATTTGCCGCGATTGGCGGGGAGGTCTCGTTCAAAGAAGACACAACCGTACTTCCCACGTATGCACCAGGAGGATACGACAAGACGCCGCTATTCTACACGGGGCGCGTCTATCAGGGTGCGCAGGGACGCGTCTATCCTTATCCGATGCAGGACGTCCTTCACGACGAGAAGATCGACGAGACGTACAAATACCTGACGCTTGAGAACGACTGGCTTCAGATGGGGCTTCTTCCCGAACACGGCGGACACCTCCTCAACTTCACCGACAAGCAGACGGGCTTCGAGACGTTCTATCGACAGCATGTCATAAAGCCCGCGCTTATCGGTATGCTTGGCGCGTGGATTTCGGGCGGCGTCGAGTGGAACTTCCCGCATCACCACCGCGCGACGACGGCAATGCCCATCGACTGGCGCTTTGTCGCGAACAAGGACGGCTCGAAGACGATATGGATTGGCGAGACGGAGCTCCGCCGCCGCCTCAAGTGGACGATAGGGCTTTCGCTCCTTCCCGACCGCGCCGTCCTTAAAGCGGAAAACATCTTCATGAACCGTCAGCCGTGGATCGAGACGATGATCTATTGGGCGAACGTCTCGGTTCACTGTGGCGACGACTACCAAATTCTCTTCCCGCCGTCCATGCACCTCGGCTTCGACCACCACAAGAACTACTGGACGAGCTTCCCGATAGGGCCGCGCAAGGAGGAGGTCGAGCTTCTGCCCTCGCAGCGTTCGAAGTACGCCGACGACATTTCCGGCACGATGGATCTTTCGTGGTGGCGCAACTTCACAATCGAGTCGCGCTCGATTTTTGGCATGGACCCCGACAATGCGTTCATGGCGGGATACGACCACAAGAAACAGTGCGGCACGGCGCACGTCTCTAACCGACACATAACGGTCGGCAAGAAGTTCTTCCTCTGGGGCAACTTCCCCGAGGCGCATGTGTGGGACACCGTTCTAACCGACAACGACGGCCCGTACCTTGAGCTGATGGTTGGCTGCTGGAGTGACAACCAGCCCGACTATTCGTGGATCGCGCCCTACGAGACGCGCAAGGTCGAGCAGTTCTGGTTTCCGGTAAAGGGAATCGGCGGCATCAAGAACGTCACCATCGACGGCGCGGTAAACGTCGACCGTCTTGCAGATGATAAGATGCTTGTCGGCTTCCACTCGACGCGCGTACTCAAGGATTGCACGATCACTCTCTTCAAGGACCGCGAGGCGGTCTTTACCGAGAAGGGCGTAGCCATTGATCCGAATAGTCCCTGGTGTAAGACTGTCGCCGTCGAGAAGAGCGTCACCGATCAGCGTTACACGGCTGCAATCGCCGATGCTTCGGGCAAGGTGTTTCTCTCCTATACGCCTGTTCCGCCGCAGGGCGATGTGAAACTGCCGCCGAAGGTGGAGAACCCGAAGCCGCCGAAGGAATACACGAGCGCAGAGCTCGCCTACGAGGTCGGTCTTCGCCTCGACCAGTTCCAGAACGGGCTCATCGACCCGGAGCCATACTACAAGAGGGCGCTGGAAATAGACCCCGACTACACAAAGGCCAACGTTGCGATGGGCGTCCGCCTTGCCAAGAACGGCAGCTACGTCGCAGCGAAGCCCTATCTCGGAAAGGCTGTCGCGCGCGCCACACAGAACCACACCCGCGCCCTTGACGCCGCGCCGGAGTATTATCTCGCGCTTGTCGAGCGACAGATGGGCAACCTGAAGTGCGCCGAAGACCTTTTCTGGCGTTGCACATGGCGGCTCACACACAAGAAGGAGTCGTATGTCGAACTTGCCCGGATTGCCGCGCTCAGGGGCGAGTGGGAAGAGGCGCTTGCGCGCATCGAAGATGCGCTCGCCCTCGGACAAGACGAGGCGAAGCTCTGGACAATGAAGGGCATCTTCCTGCGGAAGCTCTCCAACTCCAACTCTGAACTCCAACTCGCCCTGCAAAGGGCGGTAAAGTGCGATCCGCTTGAGTATTGGGCGGTTGTGGAGCGCGACGGATTTGCCGCAGCCGAGAAGAACCGCGGGCTCAAGGCACAGCAGCTTCTCGAGTGCATCAGCGACTACTGGGGGATCGGGTGCTGCGACGAGGTGATCGCGCTTTGCGACGCCGCGCTTGCAAAAGCAGCAGCCGAGAATCCGTATGCGACCGAGGGCGCGTTGCCGCTTAAGGACACCCTCGCCGCTTGTTACAGTTACAAGAACGCGCTCTTCGGTTATTTCAAGGGCGCGGCGCTTGCGAAGAAGGGCGACATGGCGGCGGCAAAAGGCGCGTTCGGCGTAGCAAACGCAATGCCGACAGACTACTGCTTCCCGAACCGTCTGGAAGAAGAGGAAGTCCTGATGATTGCCGCAAAGGTCGCGCCGGAACTTGCGAACACATGGTACTACCTCGGCAGTTGCGAATGGAACCACGACCGCAAGGACACCGGCCTCGCAGACTGGAAGCGCTGTGTGGAGATTTCTCCACACCATGCGCTTGCTCTGCGTTGCATCGGTTTTGCGCTTTCGCACCCTGGCACCTACTTCACAAACACCGGTATCCCTTCGGGCGTGCCGAGCAAGGAGGCGTACGAATACTACCTCAAGTCGCTTGCGGCCGAGCCTCATTTCCGCACATTGGACGAGGCGGGCAAGCTTGCGGAGAAGCTGAAGCTGCCGGCGGCTGAGCGGCTGGCACTTATGGAGAAGTACATGGATACGGTCTACAAGTACGATCCGTGCGTTTTGCGCCTCGCCTACACCTACAACGCCGTTGGACGCTACGCCGAGGCGCACAAGATACTGACGACGCGGCGCTTCCACGTCTGGGAAGGAGCGGAGGGACTTCTTGCGCCGTTTGTGGAGTCGTGCCTTGGGCTTGGACGTTCACTTATGGAAAAGGGTGACTACAAGACGGCGCTGAAGTATTTCGAGGAGTCGACTACTTATCCTGCAAACCTTCAGGCGGGGCGTCCGGGAGACGCAGGCACCGAGCCGAAGAGCCGGTACTTCATGGCGCAGTGCAAGAAGGCGCTTGGCGACGCGGCGGGCTACAAGGCGGAACTTGAGAATTCCCTCAAGGGCTGGATTCATGCGGGGGAGATGGACTACTGGCGCGTGAAGGCCCTGCGCGAGCTTGGGCGCGATTCCGAGACGGCGCCGCTCATTGCGGAACTTAAGACCGCCATCAAGGAACTTGAAACACCGCAGCCAGAGGTCATCAACGCCTACGCCAAGTTTGCTGGCGACAACTCCGCGATGGAGCGCGCGGCCAAGGCCCGCGAAAAGGCAGGCGAACTTAAGAAGCTTCTGGGCGAGATAGAGCGGTAGTGGATGATTACATACGACGAGTTGATTTTGGAGCTCCAAGCCGGAGCAAGCGCCGCGCTGATGATGCGCCATGCCGAGCGCCCTCATATCGACAGGGAAGATCCGACCTTCGGGGAAAGTCTCTCCCTGACGGCAGAAGGGGAGGAGTCGGCGCGAGAGCTCGGCAAGAAGTTTCAGGCTTTTGCAGAAGAAACGGAGTTCCATTCAAGTCCGATGAACAGGACGCGTACTACGGCGCGACGCTTTGCGGAGGGAATGGGCGTGGACGAGCCAGACATTGCCGAATGGGACGAGCTGGGCAATGGTTCGTTCTACTTCACGGACCAGCTCGCCCTCTTTGAAGCGTTCAAGGGGCGTGACATATATCCTATGATGGAGGATTACCTTCATGGGAAGCCGCTTGCGGGCATGGGTGACATAAAGGCTGCGTCCAATCGCCTGGAGAAATGGATAAACGAGCACCATAATAAGCGTTTTTCTCTTTTCGTGACACATGATCTCTACACAGCGGCTTTTCTGACAGCCCGTAACGCCGCTGAATTCACGGCTTCGCGATGGCTCGGATTTCTTGACTCTGCCGCAATCATCAAATACCCCAACGGTTCACGTCGTTATGAATATGCCAAATGTATTTGGTGACTTTTGTGCGGCGTGTCCGCGAGCTGAGTCTGCGCTTAACGCACTTGTTTCATTGGGCACATGATATTATGGGAATTATTTCGCATTGCCATGCATCGCATAATGTGTGTGCATTGATCATTATTTTCGCGGTGTTGTCCTGCGCACTTTATGCTGGTGGTGCATGTGACGGCCGTGCGGATGCGTATCGCTTCTCCGGGTACGTTAAAAGCGACGTCGCCTCTGCGTATATTTCCACGAGCGGAGGGCTGTCGGACACGCGCCCCGTCTCGACGCATACGCTGGGACTGCGCCAGGATCTTGGGGGCTTCGGCTTCATTGATGGTTATATATGGTCCATCTGCGCGCTTCACGACAAGCAGCGAGACAAGCACGGCCAGCTTTTCTACTGGCTGGAGGGCGCGGCCCACTATGGGTACGATCTGCCGCTCTGGGAGGGGACTCTGCTCCAGACGAAGGCGGGCCCATATTGCGGGCTTCCGCTTGACTACGTCCACGAGCACAATCCAAGTCTTGGCCTCAGCGTCGCGCAGAGATTCGACAATCCCTATGTCACTCCATACTGGGGCGGGATATGGCTGTGTGAGCCGAGCCACAAGGGGCGTGTGAAAGCGGGTCTCGCAAAGGGGTTTGAGCTTCGCGACGACCTAACACTGTCGGTCTATTTCCAGCCGACGTGGATGGACCATCGCCGCTACAGGGCGAGGTACGGTTCGGCGATAGAGGAGAAGACCATTATGGGCGGCGCCGTGGCGTTCATACTCTTTGGCGTTCAGCTCGACTGGAAGTTCTCCGACGACCTCAGGTTCTATGCGGCGGTGTCGCAGTATGATGTGGTAAATCGCCAGGCGCGGAACTCCATCAAGAACGGTGGGCACTACTACGACAAATGCGACTGGCCTCTGCTGAAGGTGGGCGCGGCGTTTTCGTTTTAGATGTGGTTCTTTGCATGGTTAGAATCACGAATATGGATGGTTGTGTCGGAATCGTTCTTGGATTCGACACGAAGGATGGTTGGTTCGTGGTTGAGTGGCGGTTGATTCCGTCCATATCGGGGTTGGGAAATGGTTGAATCGGCGTCGGCCTTCCTAATGCGGGCGAAATCCGTCCGTGGGAAAGCGGGCGAGGGGATTCCGAATGTGAGTCCGTCCGATTGACGCGCGGGAGCGCGAGCGAAGTTTGTCCGATAAAAAGCGGGCGAGTCCGTCCGTGGACGCGCGGGGTGCGTCGCGAAGTCCGTCCGATGGAATGCGGGCGAAGTCCGTCCGATTTGCTTCGCGTGATTCGCGGACGATCCAACGGATCGGGCGAGACGCGGCTGGAAGCCGCGTCTCCAAAGACTGTCAACGCTTTGCAATCTCTCGCGGCGGCAGGCCGTAGGCGCGGCGGAACCGCCGCGAGAAGTAGAGCGGATCGGCAAATCCGGCTGCGTACGACGCCTCCTTCACGGAGGCGTTCGTCGTCTCCAGAAGCCGCTTGGCGTATTCCAGGCGGCAGCTTTCCACGTACGCCTGCGGCGAGACGCCGAAAGCGGCGGTGAACGTGTGCGCGAAGCGCGACGGCGAGAGCGCGCCCGTGGCGGCGGCGAGCCGCGCGACGGTCAGCCGTTCGGAAAGATGTTCGCGGATGAAGGCGTTGACCGTGTCGATGAACGCGTCGGGGCGCGTGTCCTTGCGCCGGATCGCGGCGCAGAGCCTGAGGCAGATGTTCTCCAGCGCGTTCATCGCGAAGGCGCGGTCGAGCGCCGTGCCGCGCCGCGTGTGCGCGACGACGTCGCGGAAGAGGGACTGGATCCGGCCGAAGGCGTCCGGCGCGAGGCCGTGCGCGCCGCGAGCGAAGACGGTCAGGCGTCCGCTGCCGAAGGGGATGCCGAGGAAGGGCTGCCAGTCCTTCGGCGCGTGGACGTGGACCCAGAGGAAGTGCCATTTTCCCACGGCCGGGTCCGTGCCGTAGTCGTGCGGAACGCCCGGCGGAATGACCGCGAGGGAGCCCGCCGCGAGAGGCACGGCGTCGCCGCGCGGCGTGCGGAAGAGGCCGCGCCCGGCGCGCGTCAGCAGCATCAGATGGTCGTCCGTGCCGCCCGGGCGCACGAT
>JAFRJH010000306.1 GCA_017432385.1 Kiritimatiellia bacterium | reverse complement strand
GGCGATGGCGACCCCTCGATCATCACGGAGAACGACTTCGACGTCTCCTATTCCGACAACGTTAACGCGGGCACCGCGAAGGCGACGTTCACGGGGAAGGGCAACTACACGGGCACGGTAGAAGAAGAATTTGATATCCAGCGTGCGGACAACGAGTGGACGACGGAACCCGCGATGGCGGGCTGGACGTACGGGCAGGCGCCTTCCGAGCCGACCAGTGCGGCGAAGGTAGGGACGGCGGTCGTGACGTACGGGACGGCGGCGAACCCCGGCTCGCTGGGCGACGCGAAGCCGAGCCTCCCGGGCAGCTACGCCGCGACGTTCACCGTCGCGGAGTCGCTGAACTACAATGAACTTTCTACCAATGTCGAGTTCACGATCAGCGCGGCGACGATCAACTACGTTGCCGACGACGTGAGTGGAGAGTACAACGGATCGGGATTCGGCATCGCGGCGACGATCAGCGTGTCCGCGCCCGCGAGCGGGGCGACAATCAAGTATGCAACAGCCGAGACGGGGCCGTGGCAGGAGGAGCCTATTACGTACAAGGACGTCTGCGCTGCGTCGCCGATATACTTTCAGATTTCCGCTGAAGGGTACTCGACGGTCATTGATTCCCGCACGGTGACAATCACGCCGAAGACGCTGACCTCTGACTTCGTGTGGCTGGTGCTTCCGACGGAGGACTACGTGTACGACGGCACCGCGAAGACGCCCGACGCGGCGTGCGGCGACGGCGACCCCTCGATCATCACGGAGAACGACTTCGACGTTTCCTATTCCGACAACGTGAACGCGGGCACCGCGAAGGCGACGTTCACGGGGAAGGGCAACTACACCGGAACTGTCGAGGAGGAGTTCGAGATCAAGAAGGCGAAGTTGACAGACGGGGAGGAGCCTGGCGGCGGAACTGTACCGACGGGTGGACTTTCCAAGTTTGACGTTACCGCAGAATATGACGGCGTGGCGCATACGGTCGATGCGACGGCGATTTTGGAGGCATGGCAGGGCGTTAAAGCGGATGTTGCCGTCGGCTATGCGCTGAACGAGGATGCGACGGACTGGACAGAGCAGCCTGAATCCTTCATCGATGTGTGTGTGACTTCGGTCTGGTACAAGGTGACGCTTGCGAATTACGATGATTTTGTGAAAGAGGTCAAGGTGACCATCACGCCGCGCGACATTGCGAATGCGACGATCGCGCCGATTGCCGATGTCACCTACAGCGGTTCACCGGCGGAGCCCGTGCCGACGGTTACGGACGGCGATCCGTCGATCATCGCGACTGATGACTACGATGTGTCCTATGCAGACAACGTGAACATCGGCATCGCGAAGATAACGCTCGCAGGCAAGAATAACTATACAGGAACCGTCGAGAAAAAGTTCAATATCATCAAAGCGGGAAATGCATGGACGACCACGCCCGCGATTGCGGGATGGATATATGGGCAGGCGCCTGCGAAGCCGATCAGCGCGGCGAAGTTCGGCACGGCGGTTGTTACATACGGTACGGCGGAGAATCCTGGAAGTCTGGGAACAAAGCCACCTGTTCAGGCTGGAAGTTATGTCGCCAAGTTTACCGTAGCGGCGACTGATAGCTACAATGGGTTGGCGGCAGAGGTCAAGTTCGTGGTCTCCCCTAAGACTCTCACATCGGATTTCGTATGGTTGGTTCTCCCGACTGGGGACTATGTGTACGACGGTGCCGCCAAGGAACCGAGTGCGGAATGCGGCGACGGAGAACCGTCGATCATCTCCGCTAACGATTTCGACATCGTGTACTCAGACAACGTGAATGCCGGCACCGCAAAGGCGACGTTCACCGGCAAGAACAACTACATTGGGACTGTTGAGGAGGAGTTCGAGATCAAGAAGGCAAAGTTGACGGACGGGGAGGAACCTGGCGACGGAACAGTACCGACGGGTGGACTTTCCAAGTTTGATGTTACCGCAGAATATGACGGTGTGGCGCATACGGTCGATGCGCCGGCGATTCTCGCGGCATGGCAGGGCGTCAAGGCGGATGTTGCAGTCGGCTATGCACTGCGTGCGGATGCAACGGACTGGACTGAGCATCCCGAATCTTTCGTCGACGTGTGCGAGACGTCGGTCTGGTACAAGGTGACGCTCGCGAATTACGATGATTTCGTGAAAGAGGTCAAGGTGACAATCACGCCGCGCGACATTGCGAATGCGACGATCGCGCCGATTGCCGATGTTGCCTACAGCGGTTCACCGGCGGAACCCGTGCCGACGGTTACGGACGGCGATCCGTCGATCATCACGACCGATGACTATGATGTTTCCTATGCGGGCAATGACGCGCCCGGGACGGCCACACTGACATTGGCCGGCAAGCGAAACTACACGGGTTTCGTGACGGTTGATTTCACGATAGTGCAGCCGGTCGTTACGTCAGCCGCCTTGTCTGCGGAGATTGCGTGGAAGTATCTCAGGACGACCGGGACCTATTTCGCCCAACTCAAGGTTTCCTGCACGAACGGCCTTGAGCTTGGGATCGATAACCTTCGTTTTGCGTTTGTCGACAGAATCGCAGGTGACGGGAGGCTCAATGCCGCGTTATGGCACACACCATCCCGCGGAGTGAATTCGAACGTGGCGGAAATCAACGGTGCGCCTTGTAGATTTGTCGAGCTTGACGCTAGTCTGATAGCCATGGAGAACGAAGACTATGTCTTTGGCGTCACGGATGTGCGCGGTGAATCTGTCCCGGTATCGGAACGTGTCATCGAACTGTACACGCGGCGGCGAGTCGCGCCATGCGCGGGTAATGAAGCGCGAGGCGAGGTGGATGACTTCGTGGGGTATCTCGTCTGGACCTCGGGAGGCGACGAACACGCTGTCCCCGTCCTTGCGGAAGGAGAAGACGGTACAGCCGCCGCGTCCGCAGCCTTGCAGCATGACCGGGCGGAGCTGCGTGTGGTCGCCGCGAACGCGGGAGATGTGCCTTTTGCGGCGGAAGGGCCGATGCCCACGATGGCGGCTCAGTACTTTGGCGCGCTTTTCGACGAAGACGGAGTCGTCTGCGGAAGTGTAGAAGTGACGTT
Organism: Kiritimatiellia bacterium; assembly: GCA_017432385.1. Lineage (GTDB taxonomy): Bacteria > Verrucomicrobiota > Kiritimatiellia > RFP12 > UBA1067 > UBA1067. Next base: position 5,834 of record JAFRJH010000306.1, on the reverse strand, counting down.
GAAAAAGGCGAATCGCCGGGCGGGGGCGAGGAAAGCGAAACTGAAAATTGAGCCTATCGGCGGGCGGAAGATATCCTTTACCGGCGTCGTGGGCCTTGATGGTACGGTTAGCGGCAGGGTGGCCGGATATGATGTTTCACTTGTAATGGGCGAGAAAGGCCTGTCAGGAGTTATCGGCGCGTGGAGCGTCTCGTGCGCTCGTGCGCGCGGAGCGTCCCGAGACGATATTGCCGTTCGTGTTGAGCAGCTGAAAGGTCGTACCTATGGCATTGTGCTCGGCACGACGGATGCAAATGCGGGGTTCATCCGGGAGAATTCCGAAATCATGGTAAAAGTCTCCGGGCGGGGCAAGACGAGAATAAAGGGCGTTCTGGCGGACGGCACGCGCGTATCGGCATCTTCCAGTGTAGTTGTTGCAGGAGGCGGCGCCGTATGTGTTCCGGTTGTTGTCCGTGCCTTCCGCGGCAAGAAGGGTGGTTTTGGCTTCCTCCTTTGGATGGATGGGGATGAAATCTCCGTCACCGGGTTGTCGGGCCTCAATACGACAGGGGCGAAGAAGGCGTTTGACCTGGAATGGGATGTCTCGCGGTGCGGGATCGTCAAATGATGGAAGTGGGAAAGGAGAAGGGTATCATGAAGTGCTATTTCTGCTCGGTTTTCATGGGTGCGGTTTCGTTTCTTACGGTCGCGGCAGCGGCTGAAGGCGACGGCTTTGTGACAGATCTCAGCCGCGGCTGGCGGTTTTCCGCGGGGCCGCAGTTCAACTTCGGGGCCAAGGGGCGCCTCGGCGTGAAAAGCGGGTCGGTGTCCGTTCCGCCGCCGGTGCACAGCGGCAACCGCGCGGCGGCGCAGGCGGCGGGCGATGCGATTTCCATCGGTAGCGGAAGGCCGGACTTCCCAAACGGCGCGCACATAGATTCGAACGACGCGGCGGGAATCGCGGGAGAGACGTGGAACTGGCGTGTGCCGTCCGGACAGGTGAACGACGGCGTCATGTCATTCCAGCACGCCTATTCCGAGCAGACGACGACATACGACGTCTTACGCGGGGGAACCGACACGGACGACGCCTGGAGCGCCGGTGCGAATTTCGGTCTCGACCGCGCGGTGTGGAAATGGGGGGATTTCGGCATTGATGTCGGATTCAACTTTTCGTTCTTCATCAAGGACAAGTGGTTCAAGGGGGTGTCCGGCGGCTACACGCGGACGGACACATACACAGCGGGAACGTACGACACGGACGTCGATCTCGGTAATGCCGGCATTTTCGGCGATCCCTGGTCGCGGAACCCGGATGGATCTTTCGGCGCGGGTTCGTTTGACGGTCCGGGACCGGTGCTCGATCTCGACGATATCTCTGTTTCGCACGGCTGGGGTGCGGAGCGGACGAGCTCGTCAAGGATTTCGCACGGCCCGTTCTCAATCCGCGGTGACCTCCAGGTGTACGAATTCCAGTTGGCGCTCAAGCCGTACTACGAACTCACGGACTGGTTTATGGTGCGCGGGACGCTCGGCGTTGGACTTGACCACCGCAGGCTCGATGTTCGGGTTTCGGGACAGGGCGGGGATTCGGAGCGCGACTGGGACTGCTACGTGATCACGGGTCTGGGTGGCATGTTCCGCTGGAACGATGTCTGCCTGGGGGCCGATTTCCTGCGCAAGGTGTTCGATGACGGCATGGATGTGGATACGCACTACGTTCACGGAAGCGTCGACAACGCCAAGTGGGTGCTCCGCGTATACGTCGGTTACGAGTTTTAGCACGATTCCGCTCAGCGAGGTGGTTTGCCGCGCATGAACGTCCTCCTCTTCAGGCCTCCCGCAAGTACCTCGGCGAGGAGGCGACTAACGAGGACCGTCTCGCGGCGCTCAAGGAGGAGTGCGCGGTCAAGAAGGACGAAGGTCATCATGCGCCGATAGGATTCGGCGCATGATGGACAGCGGGAGTTTTTCAAAGACGCGGAGTGATGTCAGTTCCAGACCGTGTCATCTGTCGTCGCGAGTATCCAAGAATGACGGACGGAAAGGATCTGGACTTCGTCTTCGCACTCGATGAGATCGCTGGCGAATGAAACGCAAGCATTGGCTGTTGAGGATTATTGCGCCGTCCCGTCCTTATTGACTTCGACGGCGATTTGTAGGATAATACGACGCCGTTATGGAAAAGAAGACAAGTCAGTTCAAGGCCGAGATCGCGGAAATGCTCGATCTCGTCGTAAATTCGCTCTATTCCAAGAAGGAGATATTCCTGCGCGAGCTCGTGTCCAACGCATCCGACGCGATTGACCGCGCGAAGTACCTGGGGCTCACCAGGAAGGAGCTCGTCGCCGACAACCCGGACTGGGCTATCGAGATCGCCGTCGACAAGACGTCGAAGACGATGATGATAACGGACAACGGCATCGGCATGGACGAGGCCGACCTCGAGAACAACCTCGGCACCATCGCGAGCTCCGGCACGAAGGCGTTCCGCCAGGCCCTCAAGGAGAAGGGCGGCGAGGCGCTGCCCGAGCTCATCGGACAGTTCGGCGTCGGCTTCTACGCGGCGTTCATGGTAGCGGACAGGGTGCGCGTCGTCACGAGGAAGCGCGGCGGAGACGCCGCGTTCCAGTGGGAGAGCGACATGTCCGGCGGCTACACGATCTCCGACGCTGAGCGCGACGACTTCGGAACATCGATCATGCTGCACTTCCGCGAGGGACAGGAGGAGTACCTCGACTACTGGCGCGTCGCGGACCTGGTGAAGAAGTACTCCGACTTCATCGCCTATCCAATCAGGTTCCGCACCGTCGACGTCCCGAAGGACGAGAAGGACGACGACAGGAAGCGCCGCGAGGAGCGCGAGGAGAAGCCGCTCAACACGATGGTCGCCCTCTGGAAGCGCGCGAAGAAGGACGTAAAGGACGAGGAGTACGCCGAGTTCTACAAGCACCTGACCCACGACTACGACGGACCGTTCGAGACGATTCCGTTCTCCGGCGAGGGCGCCGTCGAGTTCAAGGCGCTGCTGTTCCTCCCGAAGAAGCCGTCGATGGACATCTTCATGCCCGGACAGAAGCGCGGGCTCTCGCTCTACGTCCGCAACGTCTTCATCGGCGACGACATCGAGATGCTGCTCCCGACGTGGCTGCGGTTCGTGAAGGGCGTAGTCGACTCCAGCGACCTGCCGCTCAACGTCTCGCGCGAGATGCTGCAGGACGACGCGGTCGTCGCGAAGATCAAGAGCGCCGTGGTCGGCAAGGTGCTCTCGACGCTCGAGGACATCAAGAAGAAGGACGTCAAGCGCTACGACGAGTTCTTCGGCGCGTTCGGCGCCGTCCTCAAGGAGGGCGTCCACGTCGACTGGGAGCACGCCGACCGCATCAAGAAGCTGCTCAGGTACCCGACCGCGCGCTCCGACGCGGGCGTCCGCGTATTCCTCGAGGACTACGTCAGGGACATGGCGCCCGGCCAGGCCGACATCTACTACATCTGCGCCGAGCGCGAGGAGGACGCACGCCGCGCGCCCCAGCTGGAGGCCGCCCGCAAGCACGGGTGCGACGTGCTGCTCTTCTGCGACCCAGTCGACGAATACCTCACCGAGTCGCTACGCGAGTTCGACGGGAAGAAGTTCGTCGACGTCGCGAAGGGCGACGTGCAGTTCGGCTCAGAGGACGAGAGGAAGGCCGAGAAGGCGGCGAACGAGAAGGCGGCGGGCGAGCTCAAGGGCTTTCTGGAGTCCATGAAGAAGGAGCTTTCCGCCTCCGTCGAGGACGTGCGCGTCTCGACGCGCCTGACAGACTCGCCGTGCTGCCTCGTCGCGAAGGAGTATTCGCTGCCGCCGTCGATGGCGCGGATGATGCGCGCGATGGGGCAAGCCGCTCCGGACGAGAAGCGCATCCTCGAGGTGAACGCGTCGCATCCGCTCGTGAAGAAGGTCGCGGCCCTCTCTGGGCAGGAGTTCTCCGACGCGGTGACGCTCCTCTACGATTCCGCGCTCATAGCCGAGGGCTCGCCCGTCGCGGACGGCGCGAAGTTCGCGAAGCTTCTCGCGGGGCTCATGATGAAGTGAGGTGCGCGCCTGCGCCGAGGGCGGAATGGTCATCGACTTCCACAGCCACGACTTCCCGGACGCGATCGCCGTGCGCGCCATGGCGTCGATGTGCCGGATGACGGAGGGGACGCTCTGGCCCGTCGGCGACGGGACTCTCACCAACCACCTCGACCACATGGAGCTCGCCGGCATCGACCTCGCGGTGTCGTGTCCGATCGCGACGAAGCCCGCGCAGTGGGAGATCATACTCCGGCGGGCGAAGGCGATCATGTCCGGCGAGTGCGGCGAGCGGGCGCGGCGCATGATTGTGCCGTTCGCGTCCGTCCACCCGCGGGACCCGGACGCCGCGGCCCACCTCGAGGAGATTGCGCGCGCCGGCGTGAAGGGCGTGAAGTTCCATCCGTACTACCAGGACTTCTCGCTGGCCGACCCCTCGTTCCGGCCGGTGTTCGCGAAGATCGCGGACCTCGGGCTAGTCGTCCAGTGCCACGCAGGAGGTGACGTCAGCTGGGCCGACACGACGGGCATGTGCGGTCCGGACGAGATAGCCTCGCTTCTGCGCGCCGTGCCCGGCCTCCGTTTTGTCGCCGCCCATCTCGGAGGATGTTTCCGCTATCCGCCGCACGCAGTCGACGTTCTGCTCGGCCTCGGCTGCATGGTCGACACGTCCGCCCTGCACGCCCGCTGGCCGATGGACGAGGAGGTCCGCATACTGCGTTCGTGGCCGACGGACCGCATTCTCTTCGGAACCGACTTCCCGTGGGTGCACGCGCCGGAGGCGATTGGCTGGGTAAGATCGGTGCGCGACCCGCGCGACTGGGATGCGCTCTTCGGCGGGAATGCGCGCCGGCTTCTGGGGATTTAGCCGCATGGCCGTAACCATAGCTCTCGAAACCGAGGCCGGCGACCCCGTGATGGGCGTCGACGAGGCGGGGCGCGGCCCGCTCGCGGGCGGCGTCTACGCCGCGGCGGTGTCGGTCCCGCTCGCATCCGCCGCCCGTCTGCTCGGGGGCGGGTGGCGCGAGATCAACGATTCGAAGAAGCTGAGCGCCCGGAAGCGCGACCGCCTTGCCGCGGAGATAAAGGCGACGGCGGGATGCGTCTGGGCCGTCGCCAGCGCAAGCCCTGCGGAAATCGACGAGCTAAACATACTCCGGGCCACGCACCTCGCGATGCGGCGCGCGGCGGACGAGGTGGCGGCGAGACTCGGCGCGGCGGATCCGCCGCGGATACTTGTCGACGGACTTCCGGTCTCGTCGCTCCCCAACTCGCTGGGCGTCGTGAAGGGCGACGCGAAATCGCTGCTCATCGCCGCCGCGTCGATACTGGCGAAGACGGCGCGTGACGCGGACTGCCTGCGCCTGGAGTCGCTGTATCCCGGATACGGCTTCGCGAAGCACAAGGGGTATCCGACGAAGGACCACCTCGCCGCGCTCGCGCGCCTCGGCCCGTGCCCCGAGCATCGGCGCAGCTTCGCGCCCGTTGCGGCCGTCACCTGCGTCTTGCCTGGGTTGGAGCAAAGCCGGTAATCGCGACCTCGTCCTCCTCGGACGCCTTGCTGGCCGTGAACTCGGCCGATGCGGCGTTCTGCGGAACCGCGATGTCGCTCGCCGCCGACTGCTTGACCGTCCGCGTGACTTCGCCAAGGGCCGAGCCGTCCGGTCCGCGGAAGACCACCTTCAGAACGGCCGGCGCAGAGCTTTTCGCGAGTTTCAGGTTTGCCCGCACGGATGTTGCGTCCGGCTCCAGCGCGAGCGTCTTTGTCTCGAGCGCCGGCGCCGCGCCGTCGCCGCGGGGAAGC
>JAFRJH010000305.1 GCA_017432385.1 Kiritimatiellia bacterium | reverse complement strand
CGGAGCTCTCCGCCGCACTTCTGGAGACTCCCGCCTGCAAGGTGGAAGGACGGCATACCCGATATGCTCGCCGCCTTTGCGATGAGGAATCCGCCTGACGGACGCTGCAGGGAATCGATGTCGCCCGTCACCGTCACCATCGCATCCTCTCCGAACGTCAGCGTCCCGGAGATGTTCGACGAGTTCTCGCCGAGCGCCGACGCGGCGAGCGTCCAGGCGTTCGTCACCGTGAGGCTGCCGTTCGCGACGGACGGCGATCCATCCACGTTCGCCACGGTGTATGCTCCGCCGACATCCTCAAGGTCGAGCGTCCCCGCCGTACCCTTGAGCGTCGTGAACGCGGGAAGCGCTGCCTCGTATCCGGTCGGCGCGTACTGTGCATAGTCGCCGGAGTACTTCTCGCGGTACTGCGTGTTGAACTTGACCGTGCCTTCCTGGAGGTCAAGGTACGCGCCGTCCAGCTGCGAGTTGTAGTCGAGCGTCCCTTCGCCCTTCTTCACAAGGCCCTGCCAGAAGCCCGTGCCGTTCGTCACCGCGCACTCGCCGACGAACTCCGTCACCGGCATCGTGAAGTCCACCCACTTCTGCGTCGGCGGCATGCGCTCGTCGCCCTTCTTGCCGAAGTAGACGTAGCCGTTCGTGATGCTCACGAGCCCCGCGCCCTCCTGCGACGGGACCGCCCGCTCCGCCCACACGCCGAGCGACCCGCCGTCCATGACAATGCCGCCCTCGAACGTGTTCGTGGGATAGAGCAGGTTGAGCCGCACGCCGTCGCTCCAGAACGTGCCGTCCGACTTTTCATACGGACGGAAGCCCATTGGTCCGCTGATCTTCGCCGTGAAGTTGCAGCCGTAGTTGCGCTTGGCGTCGCTGCTGTGCCGCGGCGAGTGCAGGTTGTATAGGCGGATGTGGTTGTTCAGAACCACGGGGCCGCTGTACCAGTTGTTCGTGGTTCCGGTGGAAACGCCCCACGGATTGACGCCGTAGTTGTTGTTGTCCAGGGTCCCGTTTTTGAACTGTATGTATTCCAGGTCGTCGACATAGACCGTGGAGTATTGCTGCTCCTGAAACCTGTTGAAGTTCGTGTAGGTGTCCCAGACCCACCGCGCGCCGCCTCGGACTCGGATTGTGGACTTGTTGCCGTTAGAGGCATACAATGCGCCGGAATTGCCGCTTATCCTCAGCGTCATGTTTGACACGACGAGATTGCCGATGCCGTTGAGCTGCGCCGCTTCGAGCGATAATTCCGACCCGGCCGTGCGGCCGTACATGAGCACGTCCTGTCCGTTGAGGCGGAAGTCGCTGGCCGCCTGGCCAGTGGAACTATTATATGTTATGCCCACACTGGCGCCGGACGGAACATCGAGATATATTGAGGCAGGGCCGACGGCGCGCGACGAACACCCCATCTGCCACCGGCTCTGCCCGCTGGCCGTGTCGCCGTTGCGCGCCACGAACGCGCCTTCCATCCCCGGATAGCCCTCGCCCTCGTAGTAGGTGGCGTTCGACTCTGCGGGTTTCGGCAAGTTCCCGACAGCGTCCATTACCAGCGTCGCGCCGGAATGGACGTATGTGCGCTGGTTCACTCCGCCGCCGGCCTTTTCCGTGAGTCCGAAGCAGTTTGAGCAGACGCCGATTGCAACGCCCTCCTCGATATGCACGGGACCCTTGAAGGCGGAGATGTCCTCGTTGAACGTCAGCGTTCCCTCGCCGCGCTTGATTATCGTGCCAGTGCGGCTTCCGGGTCCGCCGGACGTGAACGCCGCAAACGAAACGTCATTCGTGAGTGCGGCGCCGTCGGCCGCCATCTCCTTGAACGTGACCTCGCTGATGGACTTGGTATCGTCAGGCGCGACTTCCACAAGGTAGACCGGGCTGCCCTCGATGTAGGGATAGAACGTCCCATTTGTCGTCATCCATCCCTGTCTTGGGACGGAGACAAGGTCAGAAGAAGCTTCGACGACGACATCCGATGCGTCTACCGGGCCTGCGGTAAACGAGCCGCTTCCTGTATTCAGGAGAAACTCCCCATTCTTCTTGTCGTAGAGACAGACAGTCCCATCATTCTTCTTGCAGGGAACAAGGTCGAGCGCCAGCGTGGAGGGATCGGCTCCGTCGCTCCACGCCTTGAACGAATACAGCTTCCAGCTTCCGCTGTTGCCCCAGTTGCCCTCGTTGGTGTGGGTGGCGAAAATGGACATCCTGCCGGCTGCCGTGAACGTCGAGTCCCCTGGATTGGTGCCGGTCGCAAAAGTGCCATCGACAAAAAGACCATCCTTGTCGGCGCGAATCGTATGGACGGCCGTGCCGGGCGAGTTGCAGGAGGAGGACGGAAGCGCCTGGGCGTTGTAGTCCCACCGCCAGTTTGTTTTCAACCAGAAGAGCGTAAATGTGTTTTGCCACGTCGACTCGCCGCGCGCACAGAAGATGCCGTGGTTGCCGCCGGACGGCTTTCCGCTGGAGTCCGCACCGTTGAACGCAAGCGTCACCTCCACGGCTGAATTGCCGTTGGGGATGAACGAAGTCAGCACATGCTGTCCGGTGCTGGCCGAGTTTCCGCTGGAAGCTATGTATTCCAGCTTCATTGCACCGGGAATGCCATCGATGCTAGAGAGGAAGAAACACCTGACATGCGTAATCGTCTCGCCCCATCCAGTGGGAAGCGACACGTTCGGCACCGATGTGACGTTACCCGGCACGTCCCCCACATACTGGATGGAATCCCATGCGGAGATGTCATTCCCGCCGTCGGACGTGCCATACGCGACATAGAGCTTGTTGGCCGTGTCCGCCGACTCCTCGGAGAAAGTCAGGTCGACCGACGTCAGGACGCCGTTCGCGTCCCGATTTTCGGTGACGCCAATCGTACGCGCCGAAGCCGCACCCGACGCCAGCGCCACGGCAACAGCTGCACCAAGCGCAACTACGCCATTAGAAAACTTGGAGGGTTTGCCCCACCCCGTGAATTTCGCGAAATTATAGACGGACATGACCATGCCTCCTTTGTTTGTTGACATTTTACCAGAACCATCCGCGCAAAATCAAGTGGACCTTCACTTAGAAGCTTTGACACCGCGGGCAACGGCTCCATAGGTCGAATCGACGGGCTCGCCGCCGAAGTCGCCCAGAAGGCCGGAGGCCATGGCGATGTAGAGCGCGAGGTCCATGTCGTTCACGAACGGATCGGGGCCTTCGCCGAGCTGGCGCGGGAAGAGCGGCTCGCCGTCCTTGCCGAGCATTACGGTGGAGAACGGAAGCATCAACGCTGCCGTGGCCGTGCCGTCGGGGTTGAACATGCAGAGGCAGTTGCGCAGTATCCTCTCCGCCCGCTCGCGCCAGCCCTTCTCGCCGGACGCGGCCGCGTAGAGGATGAAAGCGCGCGCGGAAAACGAGCTGTGCTGGTGCAGCGTGTCGCCGTACATGCGGTTGCGCCCGAACCAGAATCCGTCCCAGTGCCGGATGGGCATTTCGTGCCGCCTGTGGTCGGGCTGGTTGCCGTTGAAGCGGCGAAGCGCCTCGACATGGTCCTTCAGCTGCGCGAGGATGTCCTCCCGGCGGTCGATGAGCTGGCAGTAGCGCGAGAGGATGTGCACAGCCGGCGACACGATCGTCTGCTCGTAGCGGACTTCGTGCGCAGGGTAGCGCAGCCCGTTCGCGAAGATGTTCGCGACGTGCCGCTTCAGGTGCCCGCGGAGCCGCGACGCGTCGCGTCCCTCGCGCTCGAGGAGCGTGATGTCGGACGAGACGTCCGCGCCGTTCGGATAGAACTTCTCGCCGCCGAGCTCGTAGAACCCGAGGAGCGTCTTCTCGAGGTCGTCGAGGTACTTGGGGTCGTGCGTCAGGTTGAAGAGCTCGAACCAGAGGCGCGAGAAGCTCGGCGCGTTGTAGAGGCGCTTGAACCTGGGGTCCATGCCGATCGTGTCGTACACCGCGCCGGTGCGCCCGTCGTAGCATTCGCGGCGGACGTACTGCTCGAAGAGGTCGAGCGAGGCGCGCACCTCGGGGTCGTTGTGCGAGCAGAGCCACCGCGCGATGGTGACGGGCATAACGAGGCGCTCGCGGCATGAGTTGAAGTCGCGGAATCGGTAGTCGAAGTACTGCCGCCCGTCTACGGTGTCGTAGATCAGGTACGCGCCGTAGAGCGGACTGTCCTTGTCGAGGCACTGCTGGTTGCGCACGATGAAGTGGATGCGCTTGTCGAGCAGGCTTTCGAGCGACGGCGAGCAGTAGCCAAACGCCTTCGCCTTCTTTCCGCCGGCCTCGAACTCGAAGGCGTATTCGCCCACGCCCCTGTCGGGCTTGCGCGAATAATGGCGCACGGATCCGTCTGGCGCGGTCACGTCGACCTCGAACGTCTCGTCCGGGAAGATCGTCTCCTGGCGGAAGTCGATCTTGACGCCGCCGAGCCGGAGAAGAGCCTCGTCGAACTTGCCCGCCGGATGGGCGGCGACCTTCCACGCGATGGTCTTCGACTCCCCTCCCTTCAGCACGAAGGCGCCTGGATGCAGTTCGAAGTCGCCGCGGTCGTTGGACGATTCGCTCCAGAGGCGGCGCACCGAATAGGCGTCGAGGTCGCCTTTCTGCAGGACGAGCGCGAGCTCCGTCGGGAACGGCCCCATCTTGAGCGCGTGCACCCACGAGTTCTCGCCGCCGCACCAGATGTGCGCGTGGCAGCGGCGGACGATGCACTCCGCGGCGTCGCCGTACGAGTCGTTGAACGTCGCGAGGATGCCGAGATCGCCTCTGCGGAAGTAGACGGGCCATGCGGCGTCGTTGAAGAAAACGTATTCCTCCTCAAGTGCCTCGTCCGTGACGCGCCGCCGCACTTCGGCGCGCAGCGTCTCCCACTTCTCCATCTCGTAGGACGAGACAACCCACTCCCCTTCCTGCCGCATCCCCTTGAACAGGAAGGCGGTGGAATTCTGGAACGACCTTCCCGGGGACTGCGCCACAAGACGGACCTGCCCCCAGCCCGCCGTCCCCTCGATCCAGTTCATGCGGTCGGCGTCGCCGTTCAGGACGAGCGACGACAGCGTGCCGTCTCCGGCGTTCCAGGTCACGGTGAAGTCCGCGTTCGACTTGACCACGCTCTCCCCCGCCGGCGCCTCGGCAGCGCGCAGAGTCGCCGCCCAAAGGCAGCCAGCCAGCCCGGCAACGGAACATCCAATCGCCATGCGGCGCACGTCTGATGCATAACTTCTTTTCATGCCGTCCTTTCGTCTTGAACCTGGTCACGCTGGAAGAAGAACGCGCGGGCGACGAAGATCGCGATGGCCCCGAGCGCGTATGTTCCGCCGAACATCGCCATTCCCGCCTGAAGCGAGTAGTTGTGTCCGACCCATCCGAGCACGGCTGTCGCCGGGCATCCCAGAAGAAACGCCACATGGAGGTAGAATCCCATCGCCGCAGACCGGTAGCGCGGTGCGACGACGTCGAACAGTCCCGCGCAGATGTTGCAGTCGAAGAAGCCGCCGCCGATTCCGAAAAGGAACATCATCGCGCAGCTCATGGGGAGCGTCGGCACAAGGACCATCGCCGCCATGGCCGGCGCGGATATCGCCAGCCCTATCGCCATTATCGTGAGGCGGATGCCGCGGTGCTTCGCCGAAAGGCGGTCGGACGCCCTTGCGCCGATGGCGATCCCGATGACGCTGCCAAGGTAGAACCAGAACACCGCATGGAACGCGGCGGATCCCGGCGTAAGGTTCCACTCCTTCTGCTGCTGGAGGAACGCGGGCATCCAGGTGCGGAAGCAGTTGGACCCGAAGACCAGCATGCCGAACGCAAAGGTGACGAGCCAGGCCGACGGCTTCAGGCAGAACGCCTTGAGCGCGTCGGCGAACCTGGGCTTGGCCTCCGCATTGCCGACTTCGAGCGCAGGAGTGTCGCGCAGGAAGAAGGCAAGCACGAAGGTCCAGGCCACGGCGACGGCTCCGAACCCCCAGAACGAGATGCGCCAACCGCCGGACGAGGCCCCTCCGAGCCATCCGGCGGCGACCGACGACGTCAGTATTCCGACGTAAAGCGCGGACTGGTAGATCGAAAGCGCTGTGGAGCGCGTCTCCGTGTGATACTGCGCGATGAGCGAACTGGCCGCGCTGGGAATCATGCACTGGCCGACGCCGTTCACGAAACCGTACAGGACGAACAGCATGAGCATGGAATCGGCGTAGCCGGTGAAGAACACGCTTGTCGAGAAAAGCAGCGCGCCGATCACGATCACCCACTTGCGCCGCAGGAAGTCCGCGGCGACGCCCGCGAACGGGACCATGATTCCGTAGGCGAAGAGGAATATCGTGCGCGACAGCCCCAGCTGGGCGTCTGTCGCGCCATGGCCCGCGAGATCGGCCTTTATCTGCGGAAGCGAGGCGTTGAACACCTGCCGCGAGGCATGCATGAAGAAGTAGATTCCGGCAAGGAGCCCCAGCAGCACCCACTTGTAGCGACGCTCGTCAGATTGATTCACCAAAGGCCTCCTCTCGGCTTTGCCGTTCCAGTCACTTCCCGGATTTCGCGCCGCGCGTGACGCAGAGCCGCCCGGCGTCGACAAGGTGCGTCGAACCCGTTACGGACGGACAGCGGTCCGATGCAAGGTGCAGCACGAAGTCGACTATCTCCTGCGGTTCGCTTGCGCGGCCGAGCAGCGTCTCCATGCCGGCCATCGCCTCGCGCGTGAGCACAGGCCCAGGGGCGACGCAGAAGGCGCGCACCCCGTGCGGAGCCCCGGCCTTTGCCGCGCTCACCACGAAGTTGAAGAGCCCGGATTTCGCCGCTCCGTACATCGGGCAATGGAGGTCGCCCTCGAATCCGATTACGGAACCGATGCAGACGATGACTCCGCTTTTCGCCTTGACCATGTAGGGCATGCAGGCGCGCGAGAAGTAGATCGCCCCCTTGAGGTTCACGTCGATGCCCCAGTCCAGGACCTCGACAGGCTGCTCGTAGAACGGCTTGAAGGAATTGAGGCACCTCGCTTCGCTTCCGCCAGCATAGTTCACGAGAAGGTCGATGCGCCCCGTCTTCTCGACGGCAAGCGCAGCGGCGCGTTCCGCGTCGGCGTATTTCCTCACGTCGGTGACGAGGGGGTACACTTTCCCGCCGCCGACGGAAGCGACCTCGGCGGCCGCCTTCCCGAGCCCCTCCGCATTCACGTCGCACATGACCACGTTCGCCCCTGCGGCCACAAGCGTCCTGGCCGTGCAGAGCGACATTCCGCTTGCCGCCCCGGTCAACACCGCCGTCTTCCCGGCATAGTATTCGCAACTCATCGTTCTTTCTCCGTTTCTTGTTTTTACATACGGGGCCGCGCAAGGCCGGCAAGGCTGAAACCCGCGCCCGGCGCCTGCCAAAGCACGGAGTCCATCGACTGGCGCAGCGCGCGAATCGTCGGCTGGTCGTATGTCGCCGACGGATCGAAGTCATGCACCGCGAACTCCACGCCGCAGCCGAACGACGGCCCGGTAAACCTGAAGAGCCGTCCGAAAGTGCCGCTGCCCAGGAAGACGTACGGCCTGTCGAACGACGAGCGGAGGCGCGCAAGCGCCTCTACGCCCGCAGTAAAGTCCGCTGCGGACGGCATCGCCGAAACGAGCTTGCAGACATCCGCGCCGCGTTCCGCCTCCGACTCCAGATGCGCGACCACCTGGTCCGAAGAAAGCGGGTGGTCCGGTATGTGCGACGATACGATCGCCTTCGCGCCGCGCCTGTGAACTTCCTCTATCGCCGCGCGCTGGCGCGCGACCGCGTCCGGAGAACGCGAAATCTGGTCGGGGGAAGGATCATAGAGGTCGGCCATCACGTCGATGAAGTCGGCTCCCGCCTCGGCGGCCTTCAGAAGCCCTTCCATGCGGGCTGCGTCGTCGTCCCCGAGAAACTCGTCGTTTCGGTATGTGCAGAACATGGACGGCAACGGCACCGCGGCGACGATCCGCCGAAAGACGTCAACCGTCCTCAGCTCGGGAGGGAAGCCCGCCAGCTCGAAGCATGTGCCGTCGGCGCCGTCGTTGTATCCGGCGCGCGCAAGGGCGATCGCATGGCCCTCGTCGACCGGACGGCAGAGATGGTAGATCGAAGTCGCGTATTTCATCTTCGCCTCCATTTCAGCTTTACGTCAAACCCTCCGTGGCAGACTGGCGCTTCCACGTCCTGCCAGACGAAGTTCCTCGACTCGTCAATGCGCATCGCCTTCATCATGTCGCTCCTTTGGCATTTTACCGGCGGCTTTTGTCCGCGCAAGAGTATTGTATCAAATTAATTTTCATTTTACGCAACAATCATTTTCTAATTGCGAAGAACCCGGCAAATCTGGTATCATACTTTCCATGAAGACGGCAATCTACGTAAACTCCGCGAACAAGATCAACGACGCCAGGATATTCGCCGGCATCAAGTCGTTTGCATCCGGCAACGGCTGGGACGTCCACCAGATCAACATGTTCCGCACGCGCGAGGACATCGCGAAGGTGAAATCGCTTTGGCGTCCCGACGGCTTCATCGTCAACCGCAGCGCCGACCGCAACAACCTGCCGCTTTCCGTCTTCGGCAAGACGCAGGTCGTGTTCATCGGCTCTTCAAAGCGGGCGGCGCAGCCAGACGAGACAAGCCTCGTGAACGACGCCGCCGACACGGCG